>JAAZYJ010000083.1 GCA_014239715.1 Flavobacteriales bacterium | reverse complement strand
TGAACTTTCACTGACGGTTATGATCTCTCCTGATCCGTTTACAAAGGTGACTTCAAGGATTTGAGTCGAGAGTGTCCCCAGGCCTCTACCTGTGCCATGCGTCCCGGTACTCAATGCTCCTGCAATACTCTGAACGTTAATATCTCCCATGTTTTCCTGAGCCAATCCCCGATCAAACAGTCCGTCACCGAGCGATTTTAGCTTAGTTCCTGCCCATACCGTTGCGGTTTGTTCGTTGATGTCGCAGGAAATTATTCCTTGCATTTTGTCCAAAGAGACCAATATCTCGTCTATCTCGACAATTCGAGAGAATGAATGTCCACTACCAATAACTCGAATTTTCTTTTCTTCCCTAGATGCTTTTTTTACCAGATCCACGATCTCTTCTTCCGAAGCAGGAAACAGTATATCTGTTGGGGTCGACCTAACACTACCTGACCAATTAGACCATTTCATAGGTGTACTTATAAAAATGAATACCCATCGCCTCTATATGTATTACAATCATTGATGGTCTCCCCGTTTCTGATCAAACTGATCGTATTGAACCGCTCACACAATTCTCCTGCTTTAGCATGTCTGAAAAAAACGGGATCTCCCAATTTTAACTCGCCACTGTAATAAACCGGAGTTTGCACCTCGCCGGCTCCTTCATTCTTTTCCAAATTCATACCAATTGGTAAATAAGGCTGAGGTAATTTATTCCGACCATAGCTACCGGAGGCAATATACCCTCCCCCATTCAATGTGTAGATCCCGGGATCCGGCTTGCGAGCAACTTCCAATCCAAAAAAGGCAGCAGGTTCATGTTTAAACAGCTTGTAATCATCGAATAATGCCGGCTGATAAAAACCCGATCCGATCGTGACCTCATTTACCCAATTTTCCTCCACAGAGGATTCAATACTGCCGGTTCCTCCCGCGTTAACAATAATGGGTTCGCGATCCGTAATCCCTTTATACAACTTAACGAGAATTCTTCTTCTGGCTGCAATTTTCGGTATAGATCGTTTCTTAAGTGTTCTTACGATACTGCTCTTTGTCTTTTTACCTTGCTGACCATCTGATACCCCCGCAATTTGTGCTTCGTAGCCCATTAATCCCACTGGTTCGACATTCTGGCAGTCTACGATCGTATTAAGTAATTGCGTGAAATCCTGGTTACTTTTTACAGCTGATCGATGAACACCAAAATGTACTCCGGGAAACTTTGTAGAAACATCTACGTCAATACAAACTGAGAACCTGCATCCCATCTCATTTCCAACCGCATTTAGCAGGCTAACATGTTCTTCTCTATCTACCATTAACACAATTGTCTTCCCGCTCTTAATCCGATTTCCGACCTCCACAATTGCCGCCCTTTGCATTGTCGGATACCCCAGCAGTATGTTGTCCAGTCCGTTATCTGCGATAAAACAGGCTTCTTCCAAAGTGAACGACATAAATCCAATAAACGATTCTGATCTTTCCTGAATGTATTTTAATACGGTCACAGACCTGATGGACTTGGTCGCAATTCGAACAGGTTTTGACCTGCTTCTTTCCAGTAAGCCGCTGATATTCTCATCCAGCATGTCAAGATCAAGACAGGCAACAGGCAAAGATTTACCTGAAATGGCCTTTTTATACATTTCGTATCTCAACGCATCATTAATTCCAGACATTGTTAATTCAAAAAGTAATAAGTTCCGTCTAACTTAGTTATTTTGTACTAAAATATTTCATTTAGTTTGCCCCGATGTTTGACAATTTAGATAACGTAAAATCAGTTTTTGAATTTGACGACCCTACGGTTTATGCTATTCCACTGTTTCTGGTGATGATCGGCATCGAGTTGGCCATTGACCTAAAGAAAAGTTTAAAGCTGTATCATGGTAAAGATGCTTTTGCGAGTATCGGAATGGGACTGGGGTCATTGGTAATTGGTATTGGCATGAAAACTCTTGCTTTCATTGCCTTTAATTGGATCTATCATAACTACGGCATCTGGAAAGACATGAATCAACATTGGTGGGTTTGGGTCCTCTTGCTATTTGCGGATGATTTCACATTTTACTGGCACCATAGACTTAGTCACTCCATGCGCATATTGTGGGCTGCACATGTCAATCATCACAGCTCGATCCATATGAATTTTTCGACCGCTTTGCGGCAAAGTTGGGTTGAAGTGCTCTATAAATACGGATGGTGGATGTGGCTTCCATTGGTTGGGTTTCATCCGGTTTTCATTATGACCATGATGGCTTTCAGTTTGATCTATCAGTTTTTACAACATACTGAATTAGTAGGCAAATTGGGGCCTTTAGAATGGATCTTCAATACTCCGTCACATCACCGGGTGCACCATGCGACACAGGTAAAATACCTCGATCGAAATCATGCCGGTATTTTGATCATCTGGGATCGTTTATTCGGTTCTTTTCAAGAGGAAAAAAATGAAGATTTTCCAGTTTATGGCATAACCAACAATATAAGTACTTACAACCTTTTTAAGATCGCATCACACGAATACATATCGCTGTGGAAAGATGTCAAAAGAGCTCCGAAAGTAAGGGATAAGCTCAATTACATGTTTCAACCGCCCGGGTGGACGCATGACGGAGAGTTGAAAACTTCCAATCATTTGAGGCGACTTGAAAAAGCAAAACAACAAGAAAAGGTATCCTAATCATTAAATTCAATTTATTGTGAGTACAAGACGTAACTCGAGATTGAACAAAAGGCTCCGGGTTCTGGCAGTGGTGGTGCTTGTTTGTATTGTCTGCTATTATTACAGACACCCTATTTATCATTGGGGTTACTACCGTCTTGGCTTTCTTGGGTACGATGTGCCCACACTCCAATTGGCTTCGGAGCCTGAACATATTGAAGCAATCGAACTACAGCGTGAAAATGCAATTAGTGAAGGGTGGATCACGGTGGACAAAACCGATCTTATCCCAACCAAACTAATTACCAACGATAAAATTATTCCTGCAAAATACCGATTGAAAGGTGATTATCTTGAGCACGTCTTATCCCAGAAATATTCCTATCGAATTCAAGCGGAAGACACCATTTTTGGCATACCGAAGTTTTCTCTGCATCATCCGATACGCAGAAACAATGTAAGTGAATTCTTGTGGCAATTTGCCTGTTCAGAAGAAGGGCTGATCCGATTGGATTACGACATTATAAGACTACAAATGAATGAACAGGATCTTGGTTTGTACGCCATGGAAGAACACTTTGGCACCAACTTCTGCTCTCGTAGAAATTTAACCGGTTTTGTTATGCGATTCGAAGAAAAAGAATTCTGGGAACAAAAAATAACAGAGACTCCCAAAACTTCAAGACAGTCATTTGAATCTTCACCGATTGACAGCTACAACACAGAAATGATCCGAAAAGATTCTACTTTATGGAAAGAACATGAAGTAATTATGGCAAAGCTCTATTTATGGAGAGCCGGTGTAATGCCAACCTCATCAATTTTTGACCCTACTAAGCTTGCCAACTATTTCGCACTATCAGATCTATGCTCAGGTCATCACGCTATAGTCTGGCATAACATGAGATTTTATTACCGACCGGAAACCGGCCTCCTTGAGCCTATTGCATACGATGGTGACTTGTATGATACTATACAAGAACCACTGCATGCATCAGCACAACAGCCGGACTGTTGGAGCTTTAGCTGCAAATGCCTTTCCGACCCAATAGTTGAACAGGCTTATATAAATGAGCTAAAAAGGGTTTCCGGCAGGAACTACTATTCACAGTTACTCAACAAATTCGAGGCTGAAAAGTTAAAATACGTAAACATCCTTAAATGGGAATTCCCTCAATATTCATTTGACGATCAGTTTCTTCGGGAAAATTCAAAGACCATCATTACTTATTTAGAAAAGCTTCAGTAAATCAATATTGCATCGGTCTTTTATACCGTCATTCAATTCGCTTGAATCTCAAATTCTGTTCTGCGATTTTCCTGTCTTCCTTCTGCTGTTTTATTCGATGCGATGGGTCTTTCTGAACCATAACCAACAGGTACCAATCTCTCAACAGCAATTCCTTTGCTGGTCAAATAAGATACTACTGACCTCGCTCTGTCTTCAGATAATTTCTTGTTTAAACTTTCCGATCCGTAATTATCAGTATGGCCTGACAATTCGACCTTCAGGCCTTCAACTTCCTTCATTAGCTTAACCAACCGATCCAGCTCAGCGCTTGATTCAGGTCGTAATGAAGACTTTCCGACATCAAAGAACACATTTCGAAGAGCAATTTTACTTCCTACTGCAATGTTCTTCAAAGTAATCACCTTATCTACCAAGTTGTAATCACTGTTCTGAGGTATGTCAAAATTTTCAGAATGAAACAGATAGTCTTTTGCCTTGACCGCAATGCCATAGTTCTTCCCACTATTCAAAGAGAGCAAGAACTTACCTGTAGCGCTATTGGTGGAAAATGTCTGTATGACCCGTCCTGTTGTGTTATCAGTGATCTCAATTTGAGCTTCCACCGGTTCTTTGGTGATTGCGTCAATGGTGCTACCCTTAAAAACTGTCAGGCTTTTTCTTTTGACCTCAACCGTTCTCTCAATCCGAACATCACTTATCGGATTCGCGATACTCGCCAGCAAATAATCTTCAGTATCGATCTCGTGATACTTTTCCGGGCCCCAGAACGTAACTTTATATAAGTCCAGCCCTCCTTTTCCACCACTTCGGTTGGAAGCAATGTATGCGTATTTTTCGCTTGCTGTTAGCGCAAAAAAATGATCATCGTAAGGTGTATTAATTGGCCAGCCCAAATTTTCCGGTTCAGACCACTGTCCCTGCTTTCTTTTAGACATGAAGATATCATAACCTCCCATTGAGTTGTGTCCCTCAGAGGAAAAGAACATCAGGTCTCCCTTGGGATGCATGTACACCGATCCCTCATTGAACTTTGTATTTACTGCTTTACCGGCGGAATTTGGAAATTCATATTTCCTGGTTTTCTTATCCATTACCTGAGAGACATAAATATCATTGCCATAATTTCCCTCACCCTTTTTACGATCATTGATGTAATACAACTTTTTCTGATTTGCATTGAAGCTGCAGAATGTCTGATTGTCTTTTGTATTGATCTGAGGTGAAAAAGAAACCATCGTGACCCATTTTGACCCCTTTAAATTGGATTCATAAATATCAAACTGACCATCTACTTCTTTGAACAGCAATAATTTGGTTCCGTCATAGGATAACATTCCGGTGGTTT
>JAAZYJ010000084.1 GCA_014239715.1 Flavobacteriales bacterium | reverse complement strand
GAACAGAATCTCCGACCTAAAAGTTCATTTGGAAACGGAAAAAGAGTTCGTGCGTGATGAATTGGATCCTGAAAAATTATGGATACATTCTATGGGCATCTATACCACTTGGGATGACGATCATGCCAACTACAGCGACAACCCAATAAACATCTCGTTTCAAGTAAAAAACGGCACTCGATACAACAACATCGCTTATCTGCAGAGCTCGCCTATTCACAGCTCGCAAAAACCTAAAAAGCTCAAAAAGGACAAAGACGGGTATGCAACGGTAAAATTGAAAATGTTTCCTGATGCTGATCTGGTTCGGTCTTTAAGAAGTTTGGGCGCCCATAATCTGGAGGACATAAAGCCCTATTACCTGAGCAGGTGGGTGAAGGAAAAATAAAGTCCTCCTTTTCAGAATGTGAAGCCTTATTCCCTATTAACAGAGCCAAGTACATCACTCAGCTTGTATTGTTCCGGCCCCTGTTTTTTCCACTCATCAATGGGCAAATAGCTTTCCATATGTCTGATGATTTCCTTGTCAATTTGAGTCCTGGCTTCAGTGGTTTTACCAACTAACCCTACTGCTTTTCTGCTCGCGTCGATTTTGCTCTGGTTATTCTTTGCTTCACCTTCCAGCATTTTATTAATTGAGGGAACAGCCTCTTCGGCTGCTTTAGCTGCTTTTCTAGCCGCTTTGGCCTTCTGGTCTGCTTCGGATCTCCGTTCCTGCAACTCCGCGTAATTCGAAGGATTATACCCTGTAATATTTAAAGATGGTAGGTTTCGAATAATGGCCGGAGTAATCTTCGATATAACCTCATCTTCTATTTGATAATAAATTTGGTGTTCATTGGTTCCAAGTACAGCAAGCAATGCAAGAATGTTCTTTTGGCTTTCGTTTTCACATAATAGATTGGCGAAATAGTCCGAGTAAAAATGCAGAAATTCAACATCGATTCTCAGGAACCATTGAGTTGGATAACAGTCGAGGTCCTGCGTTAACCAATATCCTAGGTTTTTACACAGCACTGCTTGACAAAAATCTTCATATTCATAACCAAATCGTCCGGCTAATGCAGCAATTCTAAACTGATTCAATTCCACTTTTTTGGTTTCACTGCAGTACTTAGAGATCAAAGATGATATTGTGTACGCTGGTGGCTGTGTTCTGATTTCCCCATCATGCTGATATTCCAAATAATTACATTCAAAGCTAATGGCATGCGAAAAGGCGTCAGGATTTGTTTCCGGGTCCTCCAAAAACTCATCTGACAGATAGTGGCGCCTGTTGTTATTGTGCACCTCTATTCCGGATAGTAGTTTTGCATCAAAGTAGCGTGATTGTTCTTCCGTGAAGGGCACAACCTCATTTTGTACATTGCTAATGATCACTTCAGGGAAAAAAGGAGGAGGTGTTCGCCAAGTTTGATTGTAATAGTTTCTATGGCTGTAAAGCGAAAGGCTTCCGTTTATTTGGAACCGGACCAGTTCTTGAACATTATTGTTGAGGACCTTTAAAAGGCGTTCCGGATACGGTATCCAAATTCCATTTTCCGTTAGCATTTCGTATACGTCATCCGAAGTTCTTGAATTAAACTTGGATACAAATTCTCCCACAACACTTTCCGGTAACAATTCCATGTTCCACTCCGGGTTGCCGGCATAGAAATGGTAAACCCCTTCCTCATCGGCCCAACGTTCAGATTCCTCATTATGTGTTATGTTGCCCTCTTCATCCTGCTCTACCAACCTATAAGGAAACTGTTTAGCTTCTGAAGTAAGGTCTCTCCAATTATTAAGCGCGCCTGAACCAATGATTTCCGGAAGTATTGTTCGTTGCCCAGTAAAAACATCAAACTCCTCCTCTGTATCACGAGTTTCCATTCTCAGGCTGTTGAATAATGCAAAAGGTATCGAGCTGAAATAATCCTCTTCCTGGATATAATAT
>JAAZYJ010000085.1 GCA_014239715.1 Flavobacteriales bacterium | reverse complement strand
TTGACCAGTTCAATCACTGTTGATTTTTCCGATTCCCGTGCTAATCTAATCTTCATTCCAACTATTATTTGGCAATTTTCTAATTACAATCCGATTTTTTCACGATAAATATAACGTTCCTGGGCAGATTCGTATGGTCTGTAGATGTAATAAGCAAATCCATTGTCAATTTTGAGCGTTTCAACAAATTTGTAATAGACTCTAAACGCCCTTGATGCCAAACCAGTTTCTGTTTGGATCTCTTTCAGGTGGTAATGCCCTGATTTCATGAACAAACCATAGATCTGCTCAGTTGATTCATCTGAGAGCAAAGGCTGCTTCCATTTTACAGGCCTGGTCAGTTTATGATAGTAAATGGGAACAGAATCTACCTTTGAATTCTGCTTATTAAACTTGTACAACAGATCTTTATAGTGGTCGAAAATCAATACGGTATCCTCCTTAATAAACAATGGTGCATATGGAACTTTGTAATACATACTATTGGTAAAATATTTTGCCCCTATCCAGATTTCCTTTTCGATACCTGTTGCCATTTCTTTTCTGACTGCCCACAATTTTTCTTGACCATTCGCATACTTATATTCAGCCCTATATAGATCCATAATTAACTCATCTTCAACATAGTGAAGTCTCTCACTTAATGTATCTATTTCGTTTTGCGAAAAATATTCATATGCCGGATAAATCTCATTGATGTTGGAATAATAAAAATTCCCGTCCAACGTGTCAAGAATGAGCCAGGTATGTTCATAAAACTCAGCCACATCAACCTTGCTGATCGCTACTTTGTTGTTTCTGAAGGAGCAAAGGTAAACCTGCTCTTTACAAACAACATAAATTCTATCCAGATAGTCCTTGAACAACCTGACTGCCTCCCCTGGAATGGAATATCTGGAAATGATACTATCACCTTCCGACAAAAGAACTTCCGCTCCTCTTTTCAGGCTTTTTTCAAATGTCAGCAGAACAAGTCTTCCCCCATCCAGCTCAAAATCTTGCACGCTTTTAACCGGATGCCCAAAAACAACCTCAGGGGCCTTGTCTCTAGTGACTACAGGGCCCTCCAACATGATGTAGGAAAGCGTAACATTCAAATATAATGTGTCTTCAACCGTTCTCTTCACAAGCTTTTTTGTGATCCTAATGGTCTTGTCTTGAAACCAAGTTGAGTGAAAGATCAGGCCATCATCCTGATTACCACTGTAGCTGTAACGAAATATATATTCTCCGGTGTCATCTGAATTAACTAAGCTGGACGGAAAGCTTGCCTGCACTATCTTGACTCCGGTTTTGATCGGATCACCATATTCATCGGTAATATTGCCCTTAACAACAATTCTGCTCTGTGCAGTATAGAAAAATGGAATAAACAATATGGCAACCGTAAATATCCTCACAACATCAGTTCAATTATAGATGCACTTAACACACTAATCCATAAAATAGAAAGAAATAGCATTCACCGGAATACATACTATACCTGGATGGTCCAACCAAAAGGGTCCTGTACCTTTCCTCTTTTCAGGTCATCGAGATACTTATACATTTTATTCGAGAAAACTCGCTCTTCCCTACCCGGAAGAGTGAATGTACTATCCCTGAATGTAATCGACTCTATTTGGGCAATTGTAGCTGCAGTTCCTGCCCCAAAGGCTTCCTTAAGCGTCCCATCTTGCAGAGCCTGAACGATCTCCTCTACCGTGACCTTCCTATCTTCCACCTCCAGACCCCATTCTGAAGCAATTGTTGTCACACTATCTTTTGTGATGCCGGAAAGGATAGTATCGCTTGATTTAGGAGTAATTAAACGATTTCCAATTACAAAACAGACATTCATCGTGCCTGATTCTTCGATGTATTTGTGTTCAACACTATCCGTCCAGATCAGCTGGCGATATCCTTCTTTCTGAGCCAGCTTTGCAGGGTATAGCGAAGCTCCATAATTCCCGGATGCTTTTGCAAAACCTGTTCCACCTGGCGCCGCCCGAGAGTACTCTTCCTCTATTTTAACATGCAGAGGTTCTGTATAATAAGCGTTAACCGGACAAGTAAAAATTATAAACGAATAATTATCTGACGGTCTTATACCAACATATTCATCAATAGCCATCATAAACGGCCTGATGTAAAGCGCTGAACCTTCATTCTGTGGCACCCATCCCCGATCAATGTCGATCAATTTAGTAAGCCCCTCCATAAATAAAGACTCCGGAATTTCAGGCATACACATCCTAAACGCTGATTGATTTAATCGTTTGGCGTTTTCTTCAGGACGAAAGAGCAATACCTCACCTTCACTTGACTTATGCGCTTTCAACCCTTCGAAAATAGCCTGCCCATAATGTAATACAGAAGTTGCCGGAGAAATCGACAATGATCTGTATCCCTCTATTTTAGCCTCTTCCCATTTACCGTTTCGGTAGTTCATGATGAACATATGGTCGGAAAACACCCTTCCGAATGGCAGATTCTGAAAATCCACTCCTGTCAATCTACTCTCTGAAACCTTTTGAATATTAATATCCAAAGCATCTATAATCATACAAGGCTAAGTTTAAGGTGCGTGAAGATAACTAATAGAAAACAGTTCCACAACCCTATTATGTTGAAATAAACTCTCAATAATATACACATTTTTAGGTAAACTATCCGCAGATTTGCGATATTGAGTATACAGATGACTCCTAATCAGATTCTTCAGAAATATTGGGGCTTTGATAAATTCAGGCCGTTGCAAAAGGAAATTGTGAATTCCGTGCTTCAAAACCAGGATACACTGGCCTTGCTTCCAACCGGAGGAGGCAAATCAATTTGTTTTCAGATACCAGCTCTTTCATTGGAAGGTATTACCCTGGTAGTATCCCCATTAATTGCACTGATGAAGGATCAGGTTGAGGGGTTAAAGAAAAAGGGAGTTCAGGCAGAAGCCATCTATTCAGGGATGCATTACACCCAAATTGACCGGATTCTGGATAATGCGATATATGGCAAGCTAAAACTGCTTTATCTATCGCCTGAAAGACTTCAGACAAAACTATTCTTAGAGAGACTAAACCGCATGAGGGTTTCTCTCATTGCCGTTGATGAGGCGCACTGTATATCTCAATGGGGATATGATTTCAGACCAAGCTATCTGAATATTGCGTTGTTAAGAGATAAAATAGGTAAGGATGTGCCAATTATTGCTCTCACGGCTACCGCTACCCCACCTGTAGTTGAAGACATTCAAGAGAAGCTGCTTTTTAAAGCGCCAAACGCCATTCAAAAAAGTTTTGACCGAAAGAATTTGGCTTATAAGGTCATTTTCTCTGAAAACAAACAGAACGAGCTGCTGCAGTTCATTCAGGAAAGGAAAGGAAGCGGGATAATTTATTTAAGGAGCAGAATCAGATCCAAAACAATAGCTGAACTTCTGAACCGAAATAGTATCACGGCCGATTACTACCATGCTGGACTCACACAAAAAGAAAGAAACGAAAGGCAAAATGCATGGATCAACGACAAGAGCAGGATCATGTGTGCAACCAATGCTTTTGGTATGGGAATCGATAAATCCAACGTACGTTTTGTCATCCATCTCGATCTACCTGATACTATTGAATCCTACTTTCAGGAGGCAGGAAGAGCGGGAAGAGATGAGCAATTTGCAGAAGCCGCATCTATACTTTTTGAAAGCGACCTTATTTCTCTTAGGGAGCGGCTGTTAATTTCTTTCCCGCAATTAGCCAAGGTCCGAGATATTTATCAGGCCGTTTGTAATCAGTTGCAGCTAGCTATAGGCTCAGGTGAAGAGCATACCTACAGCATTGACCTACACGATGTAGCAAACCGTGTTTCGTCAAAATTACCGGAAGTGTATAGTGCCTTGAAAATAATTGAAATGGGTGGATATATTTCGTTATCTGAAGCCGTAAAATCGCCTTCTGAAGTACTAATAAAACTTCAGCATCAGGAATTGTTGAGCTTTACCGAAAAATCCCCATCTATGCAATCTCTGATCCATCTGATGCTGAGAAACTACCGGGAAATTACAGGGAATCACATCAAGATCAGCGAAGATTTTTTGGCTAAAACTCTAAACCTATCAGCTGCCCAAGTTATCACTCAACTCAAATACCTTGCTCAGCTTGAAGTAATTGATTACAAAGAACGAAGCAATAAACCTCAGATCACTTTTGTAATTCCCCGGATAGACTCAAAGTCCTTGCATTTTACTCAGGAGCAGTACGACGGGAGAAAAAACAGGGCCAACAAAAAAATGGAAGCCATTATTCGCTACGTTAAGACAGAAAGAGGATGCAGAAATCAGATCCTGCTTTCCTATTTCGGAGAACAATCGACAG
>JAAZYJ010000086.1 GCA_014239715.1 Flavobacteriales bacterium | reverse complement strand
GGACCTTTATGCAAGCTCTTCGAAAGAAGTGCGATCTGACCGGGGCATTACTTATTTTAGATGAAATACAATGCGGGATTGGAAGAACCGGTAAGATGTTTGCCTTTGAGCATTTTGGAATTACACCAGACATACTTACAATAGGCAAGGCGTTTGGCGGAGGAATGCCTATTGGAGCATTTGTTGCATCTACCGAAATTATGAGCAAACTAAGCAGCGATCCTGTACTTGGGCATATCACTACTTTCGGTGGTCACCCTCTACCCTGTTCAGCAGCGTTAGCAGCTTTGCAGATTATGGAGGAAGATTGTATTGTTGGTCAAGTTGAACAAAAGGGAGTCGCTTTGGAGTCCATGTTACAACATCGAGAAGTAAAGGAGATCAGAAGGGTCGGGCTTTTCATGGCAGTTGATCTTTCATCTGCCGAGAAAGTTCAGCATGTCGTTGACTACTGCAAAGACCACGGCGTTTTGAGCTTTTGGTTCTTATCCTGTCCGAATAGCTTTCGTATTGCTCCCCCACTGAATATTAGCACGGAAGATCTAAAGAAAGGCGCTTTAGTAATTCAAAAGGCTTTTGATTCACTTTAAAACACGCCCATGTTCAACATAACAAGAGTACAGGATTCTTCCACCTGAATTCCCATTGATAGAAGTCTACTCATGTATTCAGGGTTCTCTGCTCCCGGGTTGAAGATCACGCGTCTGGGCCTTATAGATTCAACATAGTTGTAGTACTCCCTTTGATTTTCCGCCCTCAAATACAATGTAATGGTGTCTATCCCTTCCAAAGCAACTGGTTTTGCGTGAATTTTAACACCGTCCACTTCACCCGCCTTCCTACCAACCGCATAAACTCTATAACTATTTTCTAATAGCAATTTCATTGCCTTATTACTGTATCGAGCTTCATTTTCGGATGCTCCTAAAACAAGTACTTTCTCTCCTGTCATTTTTTCTTCTTCTTATTTGCCTTTGCTTCTGCTTTTTTCTTTTTCTTTTCAGCCTTCTTATCTGCTTTTGCTTTTTTCTTCGCTTCTTTCGGATCTTCCGGAGGTGCCTCGCCTGTATCTATAACTACAGGGTTGCCAAATCTATCGTATTCTATTTTCTTGTACTCCGTATCGTTTGAATAAAACAGCTCTAATTTTGGTTTACCATCCTCATGAAATGACTGCCAATGGCCGTGTCGCAAACCATTTGAATACAATTCTATCTCTCTAACAACTCCGTCATCATAGTAAAATTTCCATTCCCCCACTTTCTTTCCCTTTGAATAATAATTCTGGAAAAGCATTTGCCCTTCGGCTGTGTGATAAACAGATTCTCCATCCAACACCCCACCAATGTAGTTCTTTGCCATCTTCACATTGCCATTATCATAGTAAAGTATGAATTTTCCATTGAACAGACCTGCAGCGTAATTGATCTCACTCCTAGGAGTTCCGTCTTC
This sequence comes from Flavobacteriales bacterium, assembly GCA_014239715.1. The sequence goes on along the minus strand of JAAZYJ010000086.1, from coordinate 1,949 downwards.
AAAATTAACCAAGCTAGGGCCATTCTTCAAGTTCTGCAAATAGCTTTCCTTTTTCAATACCTGTCCTGTCTCGGTATACCAGGTCCACTCACCTTCTTTGCTACCCATGTCGTAATTGTTTTCCCAAGCCAGCGTTCCGTCCTCATACCAATACTTCCAAAAGCCATGTTCAATATTCTCTATGTAAGGGGTAAGCGCTTTTTTATTGCCATTATCCCAATAAACAGTGGAATTCCCATTTTCCTTCCCGTTAATAAACTCAGCCTCACGCTCTCTATTTTCGTTATCATAGAACGACACACAGACCCCGGTATATGGCTTTTGGGTATGCCTGTTATAGATCAGTGAATTGCCTGCATCATACTCCAGGTCTTCGTTACAATCACATGCTCTGACTCCTCCACCTTCCGTTTTTGACGGATCAGCACTTTTTTCCTCTTCGGTCGTTTCTGGAGCAGAGTTGTCTGGATTACCTCTTGTAATTTGAGCAGAAGCAGGAAAAAGTGTCAATGAATGCAAACACCAAACAGCTAATGAATAGAAAATTAATTTACGGATCATGTTCAACTATTATTGCTTTTAAATTACAACTTTCAAACCAAATGGTTCACCAGCATCTCAAATGCCGTGTCATATTTCTTAATACAGCTTGTCCAATTGTATCGTTCGACCGCATTAGCACCACTCTTCAAATCATCAAATCCCATTATCGACAGCCGCAGTTTTTCTGTTAGCTCATCAAAACTGTTATACAGATTCTCCTGATGCACATGTTCAGGATAGGCCAAGCGATTTGGCAATATGGGATAAGCACCGGAATAAATTGCTTCCACAACACTTCCTCCAAAAAAATCCTGTATTGCTGTACTAATGACGATATCAGCGTGGCCTAGTAATTCCGAATACTTCTCTATTGGCTCGACATATCCCCATTGCAATATCCTATCTCTAAATCTATCCTTCAGCTTCTTAAACACTGGTGGACATTCTCCGAACGACTCTCCAAGAACCAGTAGGTCCCATTCCAGATCTTCAACCGATTGTAAAGCCAGAAAGAACTGCTCCGGGTTCTTGTCGTATTCCCACCGATGGTTCCAGAGAATTACAGGCACCTTATTGTGTTCTATTTCTAACTTCGGTCTTTTCATCTCGAGCCCCAGATGTAAGACCTCCGATTTTTCTTGAATTGATTCAATGGCTTGAGCAAAATTACCATCAGGAAACTGACCCAGGAATTGAGGCAATGCGTTAATAAAACTGTTCAAGTGATACGCACTATTAAAAAAGCAGCGATCTGCTACCAGGGCACTAGTGAAGTTGATCCATCCATAATGATTGTCGCGCCCCAGCGACACGTCATTGTCATTCTTGCTCCAAGGATAATTTATTTGATTTTCATGAAAATAGATGGCTGCAGGGACCTCTGAATCAAAGTACAGCGACCTGAATGCAGCCAGATCAAGAAAATCCGATACAAGGATCAGATCGTATTTTTTATCGGATTGATTCAATTGAGTTGCGAACTCGACGGCAGCTCCATGCATTCTCCACTTCCAATGTTTTCCGGGCATAGAGAAAATGTCAACCTTATGTTTACTGTGAACCTTGAGCTCTTCGCACCATCTACGATGCGCACCAGTAAAAAATGGTTCAAGCAACAGAACGTCCACCCTATTCTTTTGATTCCTTTGGCCGACGAAGCTTAAAAACTCTGGAGATGGTAAACCCAAGCCTGAACTGCCCTTCAAGAATGTCAGATGTAGTATAAGGAATAAATTGTGTTTCACCCATTCCTCTTGAGTTGGTATAGTTCAACTGAAAGATGTGCCCGCCAGTATCAAATTCAACCCCTAAACCTATTGGATTAAAATAGGTGCCGAAGTTTGTCGCTCGATTGTACGGAAACAAATAATGGTATTCAGCAATAATCCCTATCATTTTACTCACTT
>JAAZYJ010000088.1 GCA_014239715.1 Flavobacteriales bacterium | reverse complement strand
TCCAGTATTTGATCTCCTTCGGCGATCCCGAAATGGACCTTCTGGTCACAAGAAGATTCGAACCCACGAACTGCCCAGAATTCCTGAAATTGCAGGCCGTTGTTGGTCGTAAGGCTGAGCTTAGCACCCAGCCCGTTTCTATTCCCTGCAGGACCTTCAAGCTCCACTTGTAAGTAATGCCCTACCTTACGGTCGCTGATGGTATTCTTGTAAATGGAAGCGGGGTCATTGAAGTTGTTAACGACAAGATCAAGGTCCCCATCGTTGTCCAGGTCCCCATAGGCCATACCATTGGAAAATCCCGAGAAATCAAAGCCCCATTCCGTAGATCTGTTGGAAAAGCTGAAGTCGCCTTCGTTCTTATAAACATAGTTTCTTATGGGCGTGGATTTCATCATCGGGGCCAGCTCGGAAAAAGTTCGAAGGCCTTTATCACCTCCCATTTTTTTAGCCTTTTTAACGTAGTCTTTGTCCTGGGTGTCACGTAAATATCCGTTGGTAATGGCCAGGTCTTTTTTCCCGTCATTATCAAAGTCAGCAAACAAAGGTGCCCAGCTCCAGTCCGTATTTGCCAGCCCGCTTAGGTATGCTATGTCTGAAAAGCTGCCTTGCCCATTGTTCAGCTGCAGGGTGTTGCGCATGAACTGATAGTGGTAACCCCGATTGACGTTATCCCAAAAAAGGTCAGGGTTCATGCTGGCCATATTGGTCTTCTGGCGTTTGTTATCCTCGGCCAGCATTTCAACGACAAAAAGATCGAGCAATCCGTCATTATTAATGTCTGCCGCATCGCTACCCATCGCGAAATAAGAAACATGAGCGATGAGATCTTTGGCCTTTTCTGTAAAGGTCCCGTCGCCATTGTTGATGTAATAAAAGTCGTGAGATTTGAAGTCATTGGCAACATACACATCAGGCCACCCATCCATGTTGTAATCGCTGATCGCAAGGCCCAATCCATGACCATAGTTGTTGATTCCTGCGGCCTTGGAAACTTCGCTGAACGTATTGTTCCCGTTGTTTCTATACAGCTTGTCCCGAAACCTGTTTGGTGGATTTTGCCGGGCAATTTCACGGTCTTTATTAGAAACCTGAAATAAGGGGTGGTTGGCCATATAGCAATCAAGGTCGCCATCTTTATCATAATCAAAAAATCCGGCCTGCACGGTATTGCCTGTTTCAGCGAGCCCGTAGGCTTGAGCACTTTCTATAAAGGTGTTATCTCCTTGATTGATGTAAAGCAAATTGGCTCTTTTAACGGGGGTTTCGAACCACCCGGATCGGCTAACATAGATGTCCAAATGGCCATCCGAATTGATGTCAACCATAGATACTCCGGTTTTAAGTCCATTATCCTGCTGTATGCCCGCAGAAAGCGTAATGTCCTCGAACTTCATATCCCCCTTATTGAGGTAAAGCTTGTCGTTGGCAACTGTCCCCGTAAAATAGAGGTCCGAAAGGCCGTCATTATTGATGTCTCCTATTCCAACTCCGCCACCATTATACAAGTATTCATATCGGTAAAAGTTGATCTCCTCGGTCTCAACAAGTTCATTGTTAAATTCCACTCCGGTAGTAGAAGCGGAAAGCAGTTCGAATACTTTCCCTGAGCTCCCACCGGGGTCATTTGTGTTCAGATCCAATGCAGCTGAAGTACTTTCTATAGGGTTTGAGCTACAGTTGAATACAAGCAATAGGAAAGCAATAAGAAGAGTGGAAAGAACCTTGTACTTTTTCATGGCGCTGGTGTTTAAACGGTTCGTGCTAACCCAATTTAAATAAATTGCCTTAGCTAGTGTATGTTCAAGATATTAAATTGAGCGCGATTTTGTACAATTGTTTTGTTTCAGATTTTCTTTTACCTTCAGTTGTTGAAGCTAAAACATGTATAATGGACCTGTCAAACATTAACTTACTCGCATTGCTGACAGCAACAATAGCCAGCTTTGGGCTTGGTGCCCTATGGTACAGCCCTGTGCTTTTTGGCAAGTTGTGGCAAAAAGAAACCGGCCTCTCTGAAGAGGAATTGAAAGATGCCAATATGGCCAAGATCTTTGGAACCTGCTTTTTTCTCACCGCTGTAATGGCATTTGGCATGGCAGTACTGATCCAGGGTCATGGTCAACAGAATCTAGATTGGTTGGATGGACTTCAACACGGTCTGTTCGTCGGACTACTTTTTGTAGCAACATCTATGGGCATCAACTACTTGTATCAAAGAAAGTCAATCAAGCTGTGGCTAATTGACGCCGGATATCAGCTGGCTTTTTTAGCTCTGCAGGGGCTTATTTTCGCAGTGTGGAAGTAGAGCAGACTCCATTCAAGGAGCTAGGTATAGCTTTAGGTCAAGATGAATGTTCGTTAGTATAAGGCTCCTATTAAAAAATGTAACGATCTTAGAACGGTGAAATCAATACTTGCTAAGTTGTTAGTTCCGACGGTTCTTATTGCCATTGCGGGGCATCAGCTCTATTGTTCAAAATACTTCAACCTATCTAATTGGAAAGGTTGGGGCTTTGGAATGTACTCTGAAATTCATTGTTTCATCAGTCGACAATTGTGGGTCGAATCTGATACGGGGTATTATGATCTGGGTAGTGGAGTTGAAAACTATAAATATGGAATGCACTTGAAGAAGGTTAAGGTATATCCCACACAAAAAGTGCTTACCAATTTGGCAAATGAATTAAGAATCGATAAAAACGTAGACACTGTACATATGCAGTTGTGGGAATTGGCGTATGACATTCAAACCAAAGAATTGAAACGAATAAAACTTCTTGAAGGTGATTATTAGCGCTGTCAAATCCAAATTGAGTGCTTTTCTGGAGCAATCCAGCTATAAGCAAACCTGTACTCTGCTGTTTGTTTTTGTCGTCGTTTCTCTGACTAAAAGTGATTTCTCTTACCACCTGATCAGCTTTCCACTTTTAGGTGTTGGTATAGCATCCCTGCTCGTTGAATTCGATCTTTCGAAAAATAGAGTGTTTTGGGTTTCTACCATGTTGTTACTCCTTCTTAATGTGATTGAAGAATGGACATTGCCAGCGAATCATGACTATTTGTTGATCTATTTCATTGTAGTGGTCTTATTGAGCTCTTCCAAGAACCCAGCTGCTTCAGATAGCAGAATAAAGACCCATACACTTATTTTATTCGTGTTAACGTTTTGCTTGGCAGGCCTTCAGAAGCTCTTTTCTCCTCAATTTATGGATGGCTCATATTTGAGCTACGCATATCATTCGGGACATTTTACTCCGTTCCTGTTAAACAAGATCACCTTCTTTAACGAAAGCTTTCACAATAATCAAGAGATACTGAATGAGCTTATGAGGTCTGATCCCAACCTGGGCAGAGTTTCAAGCTTAGGCTATCACATCACCGGTTCAGAGGCGTTCTTTAAATATCTTTCGTGCGGAGTTGTGATCCTGGAATTTTTGGTTGGAACTCTTGCTGTCTTCCTGATGAGGTCTAAAGCGTTCTTGTGGCTGGTACTGCTATTTTGCACCCTTATATTTCTGGCAAGACCCGAAGGTTTCGTTTGTGTCATTTTCTTGCTGGCGTGGCCGCATCTACCGAAAGAAAGAAAGCTGCTGCACTACGCATACTTAACAGTAATGGTATTAATAATGGCAATGATCATAATGGACAAGGCATTCAGGTGACCTGTCTGAGTAATGTATGCCACATGGATGGATCCAAGAAAAAGAGCGTTTCTTTCTACTGTACTTAAGCTTAGTTCTATAGGGATTCAATGCAATTTGCGAATTGGTTTCGAACACCGATCAAGCCTCAAGAGGTTACATTTAGTGATACGGACAAAGGTCTAAATTATGTCCCTGAGGGTAAGTCACCTTAACAAAACAACTTTTCCTGTAACCCATTGCTTTCCTATCGGGTAGCGAAGCAGGTAGACGCCCACCGGATAATCGCCCAGGTAGAGTGTTATCTTATTGCCCTCATTAAAATCAACTTTTTGTAAGATCTTTCCTGATAAATCCGTCAAGTATATGAATTCAATTTCCTCAGAGCTTTCTACAGTAACATAGTCTCTTGTTGGATTCGGATAGTAGTTCCATTCTATTCGTTTTAATTCATTTTCCCCGGACCAGACTGGGTCGTTTCTAAGAGAGTCTGAATGGCTTTCCAACGTGGTGTCCGGATCCGAATGCATGGGGTAGATCTGACCACCTTCCAGAGTAAAAGCTACAATGCTGTCAGGATAATTAACCTCGACCTCGGGCCCTTCTTCATCACATTCCGGGTAATAAATGTTTGTTTTAATGATCCCACTCAATCTCTCGGTGAGAAGTTCGATCTCATATTCATCAATAGTAGGTTCAATATGAGATGAGCCAACTCCGCTGTGATCCGTCAGAAACACGTACGTTCCATTGGTACATAATGACAGGGCCCTCATCAGATATTCACCGGATTTATTGATTCCACTTCCTGATACAGGGATTATTTTGATCCCCTTTTTGGCTGCCTCTGATGAAAGCCGCTGTAGTCTTTTGATATTATGATCATAATTGTGTGCCGGTGCATCAAGAATGAGAAACAATAATTTACTTCTTGTATTTTCACTCCAGCTTAATTGGTTGATGGCAACGTCCAACCCTATATCCACGGCCTCCGGCATGTCTCCCCCGCCCTTGGCAAATTGGTCATCGATGTAAACAAGAGCTTCAGACAGGACGTTCGTAAAGTCTTTGTGTTTTGTGACATATTCTTCGCTGCTGTCCCGGTAAAAAACACTTCCATATCTAATGCTTACATCGCTGTATAAATTCTGCGCGTTGTACATTACTTTGTTCAGATCACGTTTGATAAAATTGATCTCGTCACTCATGCTTCCGGTCGCATCTACCACAAAGGCAATCTCAACCAAATTGGAAGCACCGCAATCCTGATCCATTTTAATTGTGTTGATCCCTTTTTTGAAGGGCTTAGGGTTTCTGATCTGTTTGGTGTTTCCCTGATAATCAACTACAATTTTATCAACCGATTGCTGCTTACCGTCAACAGTGCCCCACAGTTCAGCTTTGCCCGTATTATCTGTAATCGCCTGCCAAATAATGTTATTTGATTCGCCCATTAATTTAACTGTAGCACCAACCAATGCACTTCTTTCATTGTTTAACAGCTGTACCATATATCTTCTTTGCGGGTTGAGCTTCCAGCTTTTCTGATATGATAGCAAATCACTGCTTAGGTAATCATTCCATAGGTCCCATTTACCAAAGTCGTTGATCTCTCCTGCAGTAAGTCCTTTGCCGTATTTGCCCGTGCTGATCTGAGCATTGTTCCCGCTTAAATAGACACTCCCGTCAACAAATCCGGCTTCCATGGAATAAACTTTTTCGGACAGCTCCCGCTCCTTTTTAAGTTGATCACGATCCAGCGAAAAATCACTCTCGTCATCCCCATCAACGGTTACAGATTCCTCTATGGTTTCATATCCGGCATACATAATTTTGATGTTGTATGTCCCCGTATCTTTGAAGTTCAATTCATAATTTCCAAACTCATCGGTCAACACAGACCCCACGAGTTTGTTGTCTTTATCGTAAGCTTCAACATTTCCATATTTCATGGCTCTCGAATCTTCTTTCGACTCGATTGTATTTAATGATTCACTTGAGGCTTTTGTTGACCTGAGCCTGGTGCTTCCGCTTAGTGACTGAGAGAATGTAATAGAAGTGGATAATCCTAAAAAAAGGAAAGATAGGAACAGTGTTTTCATGACTTGATTCTTTTTGTATAGTGCTAAATACAAGCCACGAATCATTTGGTTCAATCCAACATTCTTTTCAGCCTAAATCGTCGGAATTTGATTGTGAGATAAGCACCAATTAGGCATTTTGAACCAAATTGAAAGGTGTATGTACTGTATGGCAAATTAAAACATGCAATTATGAAATCTAGAAGTAAATTATTCGCCTTGCTAATTGGAGTGGGATTATTGGTTCCTGCAGGAGTTTTAGCACAATACAACAAGTGTGCGGCTAAAAATGTCGTTACTGAAAGTGTTTCAGAAACTTATATTGATGATGAAACAGGAATAGAGGGGACAAGAACCGTCGAAAGGGATGTCGTATCAGACAATTATGGTAATGCTAAGGGAAATCAATATGAT
>JAAZYJ010000213.1 GCA_014239715.1 Flavobacteriales bacterium | reverse complement strand
GTACCACTGTCTGTCTTCTTGCCTAAAAATGGGGAAGCCGAATTTTATTTTTGACCCCGAAAATGCCATTACATCGATGATCTTCTTTTTTGAAAGTCTGTTGTTGCCGTCCCAGCCCAGCAAAGCATAATAGGTTTTAGATCCTTTTGAAAATGGGATAATGTGGTAGTACAGCGCCCCGAACCAGTTTCTATTATCGAGTGCTTTCTTCTCCGGTTCTGATTTTTCCAGTGTGGCAGATTTATCAAAAAGCTCTGTAATAATATATCTTTCTCTTCGTTTGTCATATTTCATGACAAGCCCGAAATACATGTGCTCTCCATTTGGCTTTTCGAAATTCCAATTGAACAGTCGAAATTCATTGTCGGGGTCAAAAATAAAATTCGGCTTCCCCATTTTTAGGCAAGAAGACAGACAGTGGTACAGAAGAGTGATTTTTGAATATTCGGCACAGGCAACCATGTCGTTAAAAGAATATCCAACAAAAAAAGGAGCCCTGATCGTGTTTGACCACCTGTCTCCCTCTTCCAAAGCGTTAAAAGGTCACCCGGAGCATCTTTTTCCTGATGGCAGTTTTGATTCATTTGAACTTGATAATGGCAAGTGGATTTTTGCAATGGATCCGGATGCAAGAAGAAATAAGTCCTTAAAAGACAAATACTACAACGAACCCTGAGTAGATATTTCGAGAACAGGCACCAATTCAATTTCGTGAAAAATAGTTGATAATTAATTAACGAGCTCTGCCAATTTTTGAGAACTTTGCGCTGAATTTTAAACAACAACATAGTGCAGATTCATAATTTTAGCGCGGGTCCATGTGTCCTGCCACAAGAAGTTTTTAAGGAAGCTTCTGAAGCATTACTCAATTTTGACGGGCTCGGACTTTCGATCATTGAGATATCACATAGAAGTGCAAATTTTGTCGCTGTTATGGAAGAGGCAAGATCGCTGGTGAAAGAGCTCCTTGGAGTTCCGAATGGTTACAACGTATTATTTCTTCAAGGTGGTGCCAGTTTGGGTTTTTTGACTGTCGCATACAACATGATACGTGAGCACAAAAAAGCAGCATATATCAATACAGGGGCTTGGGCTGAAAAAGCGGCAAAAGAATTCAGCCAGCTCGGCGAGCTAGATATTATCGCATCTTCCGCAGATAAGAATTACTCTTATATCCCTAAAGGGATGGAGATCGGAGACAATTACGATTATTTGCATTTTACATCAAATAACACAATAGCAGGCACACAATTCAAGCATTTTCCGAATTCAGCAATACCGATGGTTTGTGATATGAGTTCAGACATCTTCAGTAGAAAGATCAATGTAGCTGATTTTGACATTATCTACGCCGGGGCTCAAAAGAATATGGGGCCTGCAGGCACCGCTGTCTATATTTTCAAAGAAGATATACTTGGAAAATCGAGCGTTAAGATCCCCACCATGCTCGACCTGAATACCCACGCAAAGAAAGATTCTATGTTCAACACCCCACCTGTGTTTGCTGTATATGTGTCAATGCTTAACCTCAGGTGGCTCAAACGCAACGGCGGTATTGAATGGATGGAAAAGGTTAATCAACAAAAAGCAGATCTACTTTACAATGAGGTAGACAACAATCCCCTGTTCAAAGGAACAACGGAAGTTGAAGACCGGAGCGCCATGAATGCCACATTTTTATTGACAGAAGAGGCTTTAACAGACACGTTCAATACTATGTGGACAGCTGCAAACATTTCAGGAATTAAAGGACACCGATCTGTCGGGGGGTATAGAGCATCGATGTATAACGCACTACCTTTAGAGAGCGTCCAAGTTTTAGTGGACGTAATGCAAGAACTAGCAAAAAAGCACGGATAATGAAAATATTAGCAAACGATGGTATTTCCTCCTCGGGAAAAGAAAAATTAGAAGCTGCCGGTTTTCAGGTAGTAACGGATGCCGTTGAACAAGAAGATTTGGCTCAGACCATTAATCAGGAAAACTATGCTGCCTTATTGGTCAGAAGCGCCACCAAGGTCAGACAAGCTCTAATCGACGCTTGCCCCAACCTTCAGCTTATTGGTAGAGGTGGTGTTGGCATGGATAATATTGACGTCGAATATGCAAGATCTATTGGCCGGGAAGTTATCAATACGCCTGCTGCTTCATCACAGTCGGTAGCAGAGCTGGTAATGGCCCATTTATTCAGCATTTCCAGAAGTGTTTACGATTCAAACAGGAACATGCCTGCTAATGGGGCTAAAGATTTTAAGGCACTTAAAAAGAAATACGCTAAGGGCGTAGAGCTTAGAGGAAAGACCATTGGAATTATAGGGTTCGGGAGGATCGGCCAGGCCACGGCAAAATATGCGCTCGGTTGTGGAATGCAAGTTCTTGCCTATGATCCTTTCCTTTCCAATGCTGATGTAACGATTGAAGTTGCCTCACAAACGATCAGCACCAGGATCGAAACTACCGATCTAGACGAATTATTGACTAATTCCGATTACATTTCTATGCATGTACCTATGCCGGAAGACGGTAAAGCACTACTCGGGGAAGGAGAATTCAAAAAGATGAAAGATGG
>JAAZYJ010000326.1 GCA_014239715.1 Flavobacteriales bacterium | reverse complement strand
TTGTTACCATTACGATCGTTATTGTACTCATATATAAAAAGTCAAAGGTCATAACGAATCCAATAAAGAAACTACTGAACAATGTGAATAGAATTACAGCCGGCAACCTGAATGAACGTGCGGATGTGGAAGGGAACAACGAGATCGCAAGACTTTCTGAAAAGTTCAATGTAATGGTAACTCGTTTGGAGGATCATTATAAGAATCTGGAGCAGAAGGTGAAAGATCGTACGGCGGAGATCAGTCAGAAAGCGGCCGAGATCGAAGAAAAGAACAAGAACATTGAGGACAGTATCCGGTATGCAAAACGAATTCAGAATGCGATACTTCCTCCGGATGACTTCCTGAAGGAGCTTTTTCCATCAGCATTCATCCTCTACAAGCCAAAGGATATCGTTTCCGGGGATTTCTATTGGGCTCACAAGCATGAAGGGGAGCACATGTTTGCGGTAGTAGATTGTACCGGACACGGCGTCCCGGGAGCTTTCATGTCCATTGTTGGTAACGATCAGCTGAACTATGCCGTGAATGTCAAGGGCGCAAGCAATCCCGGTGAGATCATGAACTATTTGAACGAAGGTGTCAGACAGGCTCTAAGGCAAAGATCAGGGGAATCTTCTGTAAGAGACGGAATGGACATGACCTTAGTTTCGATCAACTATGAAAAGATGACATTGAATTATGCAGGAGCATATAACCCGGTTTACATCTATAGAAATAATGAATTGATGGAGCTGGCAGTTGACCGTTGTGCAGTTGGTGGCTTTATTGACGAGGACCTTCATCAGTTTGAGAACAGAATATTTGACCTGAAGGAGGGAGATATGATCTACATTTTCTCAGACGGTTACGTTGACCAGTTCGGAGGACCACGAGGGAAGAAGCTGAAACCAAAGAGATTCAGACAAATCCTGGAGAGTGTGCATCAATCTAAACCGAATGATCAGAAAGAAATGCTGGATCAGAGCTTATTGGAATGGATGGGTGAGGGCATGGAGCAGGTGGATGATGTATTGTTGGTAGGGTTTAAAATGTAATATGGCTGAAGGAATACACATATTAGTAGATAAGAAATCACCATACCTCGAATGGACAGAGGTTATGCGGCAGAATCTAGAAGGATACATTGCTAAGAAAAGCAGAGTAAAAGCAGAAATAAAAATTATAAATGGGGAGCCGGGGGCATTGAAGAGTGGTAAGCTGCTGGTAGTTTTGGATGAGGCGATACTGGCGAATCAAAAATCACTTAAATCCTTGCAGGAATACGCAGAAAAAAACACATTTTCAGTGTTGGAACCCATGACCATAAATCATGATATACCAACGTTTTTGTCCCTGAACAGAAAGTATGAGTTTTACATGTATGATGCTGCGGAAGACACCATGCTTCGAACCGGCCATGCCAAACCCGGACGGCTGGGTGCGGAGTACTGGGCAAAATTGTTTGACCTCTCAAATTCCCTTTATAGTGGGTCAGAGGAGGAGGGAAGTACGCAAGCCAAGATATTTGTTGCTGATACCGGCGTTGATCTCATCGTGCAACGTGACAATCTGATCAGGGATCTTAAGGAATCAGGGGCTGAGATCTTTCCCAAGACCCCGTTGCCTGGAGATCCGGCAAAAAAGGAAGAAGCGATAAAGCAGATCCTGAACGAAGTGAACTATAGCGTTCATCTTTTCGGCGCGTCATTCGATGAATTTGAGGCAATGAAGGGGCATAATTCGATCGCTTCCAAGATCGCAGAGGATCGTTCTGCCGGAAATAATCCGCTGGCTCGGTTTGTTTGGATTCCCCTTGGATTAAAGCTTTCTGAAGAGAAAAAGCTGGCTTATGAAAGTTTGAAAAGAGATTATGATGCCCTCCATGGAGCGGAGCTTATTCAGGCCCCTCTTGAAACGCTTAAGACGTTAATATATAATGAGATAAGCAGGAATGTAGCAGCCTTTAATGGAGGTGGTGAATCATATGAGGATTGTGTTTATGTGATCAATGACGTGGCAAGCAATGAAGATGCCGGTAAAGTTGAGAAAGAGCTCAACACGTTGGGCGTAAAAACGGTTAGGTCTGCTTTCGATCAGGATGACATGGACATATTGTCAAGACACAAACGCATCTTGAGAGAGTGTGCGGGTTGCATCCTTTACTACCCGGGAAATAATAAAATGTGGATTAAAAGCACAATGGACGATATCGTTAAAAGTCCGGGTTACGGAAGGAAGAAGGCATATCAAAGCATTGGATTGGTCAGCCCAAAGGATATTAAAGGGATGGATCAGCGGTTTGATAATTATTCACACATAGACATTAACAAGAAGCTGAATTCAGATTCTTTAGGAACATTTATTAAAAGACTGTCCTGAAAATGGCAATAAAATCGGAAATAATAGATAAGACTAGTGAAGCTGAAGGTGGTGGAAAAGGGTTCAATCCATTTCCGGGTCTGAGGCCGTTCAAAATTGAAGAGAGTCATTTGTTCTTTGGAAGAGAAGGGCAAAGTGAAGAAGTGCTCGATAACCTGTCAAAGAACAGGTTTGTGGGAGTTATCGGGTCATCGGGTAGTGGTAAGTCATCGCTGATGTATTGTGGACTGGTTCCTATATTGCACGGTGGCTTTATTACAGAGGCCGGTTCGAAATGGAAAATAGTGGCCTCACGTCCCGGGAGTGCCCCTATAGACAATCTTGCAGAGTCTATTTCCAGGAATGAACTGCCGGATGCAGATGAAGAAACATTCAAGGTCCGACATGCGATCACGCAGTCTATTTTGAAGAGTAGCTCCAATGGATTGGTAGAGACGATCAGGCACATGGACAAAAAGCCTGACGAGAATGTACTTATTCTGATTGACCAATTCGAGGAATTATTCCGGTTCAGGAAGAACAACAATACCCAACAGGCATACAACGAAGCGGTGGCCTTCGTCAAGCTATTGCTTACTGCGGTATATCAGAAAGAAGAGCCGATCTATATCGTGCTTACCATGCGTTCTGATTTTATAGGGGAGTGCTCTCAG
>JAAZYJ010000138.1 GCA_014239715.1 Flavobacteriales bacterium | reverse complement strand
GCCTTGATGTTTCAAAACAAGGGAGTACTCTACAGATAACCTAATCGCAACTATAGCTACCTGTCAAACTTTTTGTATCCACTAGGTATGTCAAAATCGGTAGATTTTAATCCCTTTGATTCAACTGATCTGGCTTCAAGTTTAGAAATTAACAGTCCTTGGCTATTGAACTCTTCTGCCAACATAGGGAAGCAACCCTCATTGTTTTCGATCATTAGGAAATAGACCGCTGTTTTCTCAGCACGGTTAAGGGTTCTCAAAAACGGCACAAAGAAGTCGTAATCTCCTATTGTTACCCAATACACTATTTTTCGATCTTGATCTTTATTATTGACTACCCATTTTATACAGGTTTTGCCGTTAATTTTTTTGGTTGTCTTGGTCTTATCCACAGTAACGTTTGCCGTTCGTTGAGGTCTTTTATTTTGTGCCTCCATGTACATTCGCCGTTCAGGGCTTAACGCGTAGATTGTCCTTTCTTTTGTGTTAACCAATTGAATGCCATCAAGGCTTTCATCGTTTCCGTACTCTTCAACGCGGACATGGTCCCCTTTTACTTTGTATTTATAAATAACGTTGAGCTTGCCTTTTGTTTTCACAAAATCCACCGTGCCCTCAAACTGTGCTATACTGCTTAAGGAGAGTGCGCTTACCACACATAACAAAATTAATTTTTTCATATTCTAACCGTATTGAGAGACTAAAGTATAAATTTAACATAAAATGCTGTTACAACATTTGTTCCAATTTGTAAATTAAGATCTGATCAATAAAGCTGCCCACATTAAAATTGGCGAAAGAGGAGAAGCTCTAGCCGCTAAATATCTTGAGGAGAAAGACCACGAGATACTGGAAACGAATTGGCGTTACGGAAAAGGTGAGCTGGATATTGTATCAACTGACGGCAAATTCATCATCATTACAGAAGTAAAAACAAGATCTACTTCGAAATTTGGGGATCCTCATGAAGATGTTGACGATTCAAAACAAGCCTTACTGGAAGATACCGGCGAAGCATATGTTTATGAAAAAGAAATTGATCTTGAACTCAGATTTGATATCATATCGATTACGTTGGAACCGCAAATCTCGATTGTACATATTGCAGATGCTTTTTAATTGTTACTGACTAAAGTATGCTTTGTACCTTTGCAAAACTATGGAGGAGAATAAAGGCAAATGGAAGGGGCAAAAATTTGGCAAACCAAAGAAGGTTGAAAACAATGACCAAATAGAACAAGACCCGGTCGAAGCCGGTAAGTTAACGGCTGAGCCAGAAACACCCGCCTCCAAAAATCCTTCGGAAAAAGTCGTTGAAAAGTCTGCCCCCGTGGAAAAGAGCGAAAAAACAAAGGGTAAAACAAAACCTGCACCTGTTGATTCTTCAGAAATAGAGGCTGATCAGAAGAAGGAAGAACAGGTGCGAACCAAACAAAAAAAGACACCGGAAAAGGTCGTGAAAGAGTCTGTGTCCTTGAAAAAGAGTGTAAAAACAAAGGATGAAAAAGAGTCGACTCCCGATAAATCCTCAAAAATTAAGGCTGATCTGAACAAAGATGAGCCGGAAGAAGTCGTCAAAAAGAAGCGACCTAGAAAAGCAAATGTTGATTCAGCGACAGAAAAGACAGAAGAGGCCCCTAATGAGCCTGTCGAAAAGGAAATTCAAAATTCTACACTTCGTCTTAATAAATATTTGGCAAAAGCGGGGTTATGTTCTCGAAGAGAAGCAGACAACCTGATCACTTCAGGGGATGTGGAGGTCAACGGAAAAGTCATAACGGAGCTCGGCGTGAAGGTGAAAAAAACAGACACCATCAGCTACAAAGGAAAGGTCTTAACACTGGAAAAGCTCAGGTACGTCCTGCTCAACAAGCCCAAAGACTCGATCACAACCATGGAAGACACACATGACCGAAGAACCGTCATAGAGTTGGTTGCTGATGCTTGTGAGGAGAGGATTTATCCTGTAGGGCGTTTGGACAGGATGACTACCGGTTTGTTGCTGCTTACAAACGACGGTAGTTTAGCCAAAAAGCTAACCCACCCCAGCCATCAAATAAAAAAAATATATCTGGCAGTTTTGAATAAAGCTCTTTCTCCGGAAGACATGGCTATGCTTTTGGAGGGAGTTGAGCTGGAAGATGGCCTGACTCAATTTGACACCATTCAATACGATCAGAAATCCGACGATAAAACTACGATTATCGTGAGCCTGCATTCCGGCAAAAATAGAATTGTAAGACGGATGTTCGCCAACGTGAACTACCGCGTTGAACGTCTGGATAGAATTTCCTTTGCGGGGCTAACAAAAGATAATCTGACTCGCGGAAAATGGAGATTTCTTAGCGATAAGGAAATTGGTTTCCTGAAGATGTTGAAATAAATAGAATATCATTTCATCTTTTTCGTTCTATCAATAGGGTACCGTTAATAAAACCACCCACCTTATAGGATAACCCCCTTGCTTTCGAAGTAATTTTATAACCTATGCTGAAAAAGTTCGGGAAAATTCTATTGTACTTGACATTCTTCTTTTTGCTGGTGTTGCTGATCATTGTCATTCTGGCAAAAATCTACAACAAGGAAATAAAGGAATATGCACTCTCCTATCTCAACCAGTACTTAACCACAGAGGTTCACGTTGACAACGTAAGGCTTGATCTATTAAAGCGGTTTCCACAAGCTACCCTGGTGTTTGAGAATGCGCACATCGAAGATGTTAACAACAGTGCCGCTGGAGATACTATGTTGTTCGCGAAAGAGCTTTTGTTAAAATTTGATTTTCTGGAGGTCTTCAACGGGCAATACACAGTAGATCAGATCGAGGCCCGAGATGCATTCCTGAATCTTTCCGTAAACGCAGCGGGCAAAGAAAATTATCTGATCTGGGAACAGAGTGACAGCGCAAAGAAAAAAGAGTTTCAATTTAAACTCGAGAAAGTCATTTGTACTGACACCAAAGTGCACTACTATAATGAATTGACCGACCAAAGCTATAAAGGAAATGCTTCGCAAATCGATCTAACCGGAGCTTTTTCTGAAAGCAGTTTTGATCTAACCATATACTCAGATTTGATCATTAATTCAATTACAATTGGCCAGCTGACCTATTTGAAAAATGAACGGTCAACCATTGAAACCGTATTGAGTATAGACAAGGTCAATAAAAAATATTCTATCGACAAAGGCAACGCTATTATCGGAAATCTCAATTTCGAGATTACCGGAGAATATTTGGCTGAAACCTCACATTGCGACCTGAAACTAAAAGGAAAAGAGCTGGCTTTAAACAATGTTTTTACTGTATTTCCATCGGTTTTTTTCGAAAAGTTCAACCACTACAAAAGTGATGGGGATCTGACCTTCAACGCAACCATTATTGGCCCATGCTCCAAAGCCACCATCCCTGAGATACATGCGGAATTTTCAATCGAAAACGGGCAATTAACAGAAGCTCAAACGGGTATGAAATTACATGACCTGAACTTCACTGGAAGCTTTACCAACTCGGATTTTGGTGAGCTTGATATAGCTACGTTAACAGGTTCTTTGCTGAACAGTCAGTTTAACGGGGCCATTAGCTTGAAAAACTTTGATACACCTGACGTAGATATTTCGGTAAGTGGGAGCTTGGACCTTTCTGCGGTACATGAGTTTTTTCAATTTGAATCTGTTGAATACCTGAACGGCCAAATGGACTTCTCGGCAAGAGTTCTTGGAAAATCTGAATCCGCCAAGTTCCGCACAAAAAGATCCTCGGGCAATTTTTCGATCGAGAACGTCAATCTAAAAACCAATCTCAATGCCCTGGAATACTCTGATCTGAATGGTTCTTTCTCACTGAAAAATGGGAACGCGACAGTATCCAGTTGTTCGGGAAACATATTTAATTCCGACTTTAACATTGCAGGAGTTCTTCGCAATTTCATTCCGTTTATCCTTAGCAAAAACGAAACGCTAACTATAGAGGCGGATCTGGATTCAAGGTTCATTGATCTAAGCAGAATAACATCCATGGCCTCGTCTGCGAATGAGTCAAGAAGCTATGCTCCAGAATCTATTCTCCCCCGGAATCTGGCTTTTAATCTCAATACAACGGTTGAAAATCTTAATTATGGGAAATTCGACGCGATTGATATCAGAGGAGTAGCAAGCCTCAAAAACCAGGTCTTGGAGGGAAGAAATGTGCGATTCAAGGCTAATGAAGGAACCTATAGGAGCAATTTTGAATTTGACGGCAGTAACGCAAACAATTACCTGTTTTCTGCCAATGGCAAATTACGCGGTATTGACATCAAAAACCTGTTTGAAGAATTTGACAACTTTGGGCAGGAATTCATACAGGGGCGTCACGTGAACGGGAGAACCGATGCAACTTTAGATTTCGCGTGTGCTCTGGATAATGGGTTCATCATTAAACAGGAAACCATTCTTTCCAATATAAATATCGACGTTGAGGAGGGTGAATTGACCGATCTCGAAGTTCTTCAGGAAATAGCGTTGTATATAGAACAAGATAAAATACTGAAGCCATTTGTGAACACGGATCTAATGGCGCAAAAACTGAAATCTGTTCGGTTTTCCAAATTATCAAATACTATTGAAATCAGTAAGGAAACGATCACGATCCCCAGAATGGACATTTCATCTAACGTAATGGACATTGGCATAAAGGGAGAGCACCACTTCAACAACCAGATAGACTATGGTTTTAATTTTAGGCTGAGAGACGCGCTCATGAAGGAAAATAAGGAATCCGAATTCGGATCAATAATTGACGATGGCACCGGCTACAGAATTTATTTGTCAATGACCGGGACAGTTGATGATCCAGTTTTTGGCATTGACAAAGACGAGAAGCGATTGGCCCGAAAGAAAAAAGTCCAATCAGAAAAACAAACCTTGAAAGCCGTCCTGAAAGAAGAGCTGGGTTTATACAAGAAAGACTCTTCAATAGGTTCATTTAACGACAAAAATAAGTCAGACGTTCAATTTGAAGTTGAATGGGATGAATCAGACACATCTGTTTCCCCGGTAGAAAATGAGTTCAGCAATGGGAAAAGAAGAGAACGTAGGAATGTGATGAAAAACTGGCTAAAGAATATTGAATCAAAATTTGATTCAAGTGGAACAAAAGACTCTGTACACATGGAGTTTGATAACAATTAACAGCAATATTCTATTGTTTTTATAGTTTAGTGAAATTAGTAGTGAAGCAATGAATCTATACTCTAAAAAACTAAGTTGGAAAATCGTACTGGCGCTATTCGCTTTGTTGATCGCCGGTGGGTTCCTATGGTATAGCAGCTATATTAGTGGGCAAGCGAGAGATCGAAACGAACAGGAGCTGGAAAAATGGTCTTTGACAATTGTAAAGCAAGCTGAGGTCGTAAAACTTACCAATCAGACATTTGAACAACTGAAAAAAGAAGAGCAGCGCAAAGCAAAGATCTGGGTTCGGGCAACCAAAGAATTTCAAAACGATCTTCCGGATTATTCCCTGTCCACTGAGCTTCGGGACAGCATCAAGATCCCGCTGATCATGCTTGATAACAGCAACAATTTCACCAGCTCATTCAATCTGAAAATACGGGAAAATGAAGTTGGATTCCAGGATTCCATTAACGTCTACATAGAAGATTGGCAAAAATTCAATGACCCGCTAACATTGAACATTTCAGGTTTCAATTATAAGATCATTTACAACAACTCCGACAAGTATTACGCCCTGACCAAAAAGAGAGATTCGTTAATGAAGTCTTTCGATGATAATCTTGTGGCAAATACGGGGTTGGTCCCTTTCATTTTTGTTGACTCTGCAAGTAATGGATTAAGAGCTACAAATGTTACAGCAGACCTGCTTGCCGAAGGTGAAACGCCAATTGATAAGATCAGTGAATTCAAACGTGCGAACAAACCAATACGAATTGATCTTGGCGGAGGTGAAATCGGTTACATCTATCATGATGAAGACCCTCTGCAACAGAAAATGCTGTTCTATCCCTATATTCAGCTAGGTATCATTGGCCTATTCGTCCTTATTGGCTACTTGTTGTTCTCTACCTTCAGAAGAGCTGAACAAAATCAGGTCTGGGCGGGAATGGCCAAAGAAACGGCCCACCAATTAGGCACACCTCTTTCCTCGCTTATGGCCTGGATGGAGCTTCTCAAATCAAGCGGAACCGATGCTGCAACCGTTTCAGAAATGAACAAGGATGTTGTACGCCTTGAAACCATTGCCGATCGATTTTCGAAAATCGGATCAGAAACGCAATTAACACGATCAAACGTATTCGAAGTGATCAACAGAATTACTGATTATCTCCGAAATCGAATATCGCCTAAGGTGGAATTTGTAATGCCCGAACAATTGGATATCCCTGCGCAGCTGAACGCTCCATTGTTTGAATGGGTCATAGAAAATATTATCAAAAATGCTGTTGACGCTATGGAGGGAAAGGGGGTAATTGCATTTCACTTGACATCGACAGGATCTCATGTACAGATCGATATCACCGACACAGGGAAGGGAATACCCTCCAGAAAGATGAAAACCGTTTTTGAACCCGGATATACCACGAAAAAAAGAGGGTGGGGACTGGGATTGTCTTTAGCAAAAAGGATCATAGAGAACTACCATCATGGTAAAATTTTCGTTGTTTATTCCGATGCCAGTAAAGGAACCTGTTTTCGTATAATACTAAATGCCTGATCTTCCATGGACAGGTCACATATTCAACGATCATCCAAAGTTCCGCTGCTGCCGATGTTGTATTCATCCGTCTCCACCAAAAAAACAGACATTGTTTCAACTGTCTTCTTTCCTCCATCCGGCATGAGGACATTAATATCCCGAAATTCAATTGTCTGACCCGCAGCTAACCGTCTGATCTGATTTCTCATCGCAAGCGTTAGTTTGTGGCCAGCTGCCACAAAAACTTTTTCCTGTTCCCCATTGCCAATGACCATTTTATATCCAATAATTGCCGGCCTTACCGGTGAATCTTTAAGGTCAACCTGCAGAGCACCGATATGCAACAGTCGTTTTATATCTACTGCAGAGTCTTTTGCAACCCCGGCCACAGTTACGGTTGGCATGGGTTTTTCAATTACTTTATACGGTTTTGCGACGGCAAGCCTGCTCTTTCCGTTTGGCAACCTTTCATAAACCTTCAATACTGTTTCACACACCGAATCAAAACTGGCAACAAATTCTGTCGGCCCTATCCGTGTCAGCCTTCCAACTGTAAGCTCCGCTTTGTTCAGTTTGCTCTTTCCTTTTTCAACTGTAATGAAGATGTGATTCCTTTTCTCCTGCCAGAAAACACTGTCATTGGGCAGAACCGAAATGACAACATCAGGTTTCTTTACAGTAAAATCAACGACATTACCTACCTGGCTAATCCCCACAATCGGGAAAAAAGAGATCATCAATAGTCTGACTGCCTTCATTCCATTAAAATAAGGATAAAATTGATTCTAATTTCTCATCCTACCTACTGCCTTTCAGAATTTTATTTTCTGTAAAAACTAGATCTTCAATAGCTCCTCCAATTTGTTCTGGTCTTCGGGAAAATCAAATACCTCCATTGCCAGATCATAAGATTCTGCTTCCTTCAGTTTCTCAAAATCTTCATTGTAGAAAACAGCGAGCTTATTGTCATATGTTACTAAAAAGAAAGTGGTTCGGTTCCACGGGTTTATTTCCAAACTGCCGGATGGCACCCCTAATGAAATAAGTACATTGTCTGCGTGATCTGCCAGATGCATGCTGCGTACATCAAGGGTATCCTTCGTGTCTTCTTTATTAATAAAACAGTCTACGGCCAGCAGCCTTCCCCTTGGCAACTTCTTGGGGAAGTCGCAATTGTAAATGCCAAACTCACGAATTGAAAAGGCTCTTGAGATGCGATTTGACTGTTTCCATCCAATCTGACTAGCAACGTATGCCTCACTATTCAAATAGTTGATATTATCGGTTGAATCAACCATTTTTTTCGCTATGGATTTCAACATAGCATATTCCACGCTATCCGCTTTTTTAATGTCCGAATATCTCTTTTCATATGCGAGATACTTCGCTTCGAAATCAATCATTGCTGAGCTATAGCTCGCGTCATCCATAACCGGTTTGGCTTTGAACTTATGTGGCTCCATATCTTTGTAAAAAGTGAGCAGGTAATGACTCCCCTCCTTCTCTAGAGTAACATCGTCCCACTCTACCCCATCGTATTTCGTTCTAAATGATACTTCGGGATCATTATTGTCTTCAAGTACTTGAAAAAGAACATTGCCATAGAACTTCAGTTCGGGAAACTGGTCTTTATCAAATTTAATTCTTATGCTGAAAAGTTCCGGATCACTCTTGGCTGGCGCTATTGGCCTCATTGCATCAATTCTAGCCATATTGTCCTCAATTTCAGCCAATCGAGACATGACACGTGTTGGTGATAAAGTGTCTGAATCAGCCACCTCAGTGATTGTCGCGTTATCTTTCGAAATGTATTCCCAATTGCCAGCTGATTCATTAAAATAGTACTTGTTAAAATAGTCTCCGTCATTTCTTGAGGCCATCTGGACCTCTATTACAGAGCTCGGGTTGGTTCTCAGCTTTTTACCATTCTGATATGCGTTGATCTCGAACATCCCAGCTGATTCAAATGTGAAGTTGGCACCAGCTGAATCGTACTGCATTGGAATTCCACTTAAGAAGATCTCTGATAAGCTGTGGTATTCACGATATTTTAACTCTACCTCCCCATTGATCAGGTTTCCGACTCCATCTGTGAATGCATTCTCAGGAACCAGGATAGTCGTTCCATTGTGAATTATCTTGCCTCCGGTTCCTGCATCGAGCGTGTAGCTGGACATTGGCACCTCCAGGCTTTCAATAGGCGCAATAATTTCTCTTATTGCTTCTACTTCAGTATGGACTTCTTCCTTATTCTTAAGCAGGACCAGCGCAACGGTTACAATTAATGCGATTCCGCCTGCGAACCACCACCCACTCGGAGAGCTGAACGGCCCTTTGCCCCCATTGTTCCCCATATCACCAGTTGCTTTCTTGTACTTGTCCAGAACCGGTGCAAAATTCTGCGATCTATTTAACTCTTCTTCAGTCAGAGCTTTTGGATCGATATTTATTTTTGACTCCTTCATGACTTCATTAGATTTTGTAATTTCTTAACTATTCTATAGGTCTTTACCTTGGCATTGTTTTCAGTAATTTCCAGTATATCTGCAATTTCTTTGAATGGCCTGTTTTCCATGAACCGCATTTCAATGTATTGAAAATCCGAAGCACTTAATTCCTTCAGGGCTATTGGTAATTTTCTTTTTCTATCCTCTAGATCGCCTGTATCTTCCAGCTCATCTGACATTAATTGAATGGTAGAATCGTCAATGCTTATGGCCCGTCTCTTCGCGTTTTTTCTGAAATACTGGTTCAGTTCATTGATCGCCACCCGGAATAACCATGCTGAAAAAGGCAAGCCCCGGAATTCAAATTGGTTAAGCTTAAGCATTGCTTTCAGAAAGATCTCCTGCGTAATATCTGCCGCCAATTCAGAATCTGCGGTACGCTGGTAAACAAATTTCATGATCTGATGATGGTACCTATTGTAGACCGGTTCAAAGAACTTTCTATCTTCTTTTGCTCGAAGAAGCTCTTTCCGCTCACGGTCGATCTGTTCGCTGGTCTTATGGTAATTTGTGTTTACATTCATTGTTTATGGAATGGTAATTTAAGGTCATAATGAAATACAAAGGAAAAAGATACAAAGTACTTAGCTTTGTACTGTTTTGAGCGGCATATACCTGCATATCCCTTTCTGTAAAAAAGCGTGTCACTACTGTGATTTTCATTTTTCCACTTTATTGCGCAGCAAATCTGAGCTCATTGCAGCGATGCTGAAAGAAATTGAGTTGCGAGCTGACTTTCTATCAGCTCCAATTGAAACCATCTACTTTGGCGGGGGAACACCCAGCCTACTTGAGCAATTTGAGGTCGATCAAATATTGGATAAAATTAGTAAGCACCATACCATAAGTTCGTCTGCCGAAATTACCTTGGAAGCCAACCCTGATGACCTTTCAATGGAAAAGCTGGTATCCTTGGAAAGTGCTGGGATAAACAGGCTAAGTATTGGTATCCAATCGTTCCGGCAAGAAGATCTGGAGCTAATGAATCGAGCTCACTCAGCATTGGAAGCAAGTCAATGCGTTGATCGGTCTCAAAAAGCAGGTTTCAGCAACATTTCCATTGATCTCATATACGGGATCCCGAATCTGAACTCAGCAGCCTGGGAAAACAACCTACAGGTAGCCCTCGACCTTAACATTCAACATATCAGTGCTTATTGCCTTACCATTGAGAAGAAAACTGTCTTTGATAATTGGCAAAAATCAGAGAGGATTACCTTACCCGGGGACGAAGTAATGCTAGAGCAATTCACTCAGATGAAAATTATGCTCGAGGAGCATGGTTTTGAGCATTACGAGATCTCGAATTTCGGAAAACCCGGTTTTTTTTCACAGCATAATTCGGCTTACTGGTTTCAGAAACCATATCTTGGAATCGGGCCCTCAGCCCATTCCTTTAAGGGAAATATTCGTTCCTGGAACCTTGCCAATAATCCCGGATACATCAAGGCACTTGAAACCGAAAAACCTTTCTCAAAACAAGAGAGCCTATCTTCGAAAGATCAGTTCAATGAGCTTCTTCTAACCAGACTTAGAACAAAATGGGGAGTATCCAAGATGGAGCTGCGAGATATTGGCGGGTCGCTATATGAAGAATTCAAGGTCAATGCCGACTTATGGATCAACAAGGGAATGTTGACCGATACAGGATCGCACCTGACATTGGCCAAGCAGGGTGTTTTCATAGCCGACGCAGTGATTTCGGACATGTTCTTGATCTAGAGGGATCATCCTTTTTCAACATGTAAATTCAGGTGGGCCACTGTGACCGATTTTAGCTATATTCGAATCTGTGATCGTAGAATTCAAAAATCAAGGAAAAAGCTTGTCCGTTGACTTCAAAAGGCCATTGGACATTTCAATCCCAATGAAAGCCGGGAACGATACTGTCAACGCATGGTATGTCGATGATCTGCGGATCGAGCCCGTGCGCAATGAGCACTTTCTGGGTAGCGTTGCCGAAGGGGGCCACGTCAATTTCAGAGATGTCTATTTCAACCCTCATGGACACGGGACACATACCGAGTGCGTTGGGCATATTTCTGATGAAGTTTACTCTGTCAATAAAGCGTTCAAAACACATTTTTTCATGGCTGAATTAATTACGATTGAGCCCGAGTCATGGGGTGATGAAGAGGAGTGGAGAGCTGTTGGGGATAGGATCATTGTATCCAACCAGCTTGAAGAGGTTCTAATGAAAAAACCGGAAGCTCTGATAATCAGAACCGCGCCAAATTCCAGCGATAAATGTCGTTTGAGATATTCAAATACCAACCCCCCCTATTTATGCCATTCTGCAGCAGAGGCAATACGCCAGGCGGGGATCAAACATTTACTGATCGATCTGCCCTCGGTTGACCGTGAAAAGGATGGGGGGAAAATGCTTGCGCATAAAGCGTTTTGGCATTATCCTGAAAGCCCTGTTTTAGACACAACAATTACAGAGCTGATTTTCGTGCCGGATAATATTATGGACGGAGCATATCTATTAGAATTGCAAGTTTCATCGTTTGAAAATGATGCTGCACCAAGCAGGCCGGTGCTTTATGAACTTAATTAAATTTCTTTTTATTTAACCATTTATAATTCGTACATTACTTGTTCGTTTGATTCTAAAGGAGAAATACCTAGTTTTGGACGAGGGAACCATACCGCTTACAACGCCAGATTATGCCTATAGATAAGATTGATGTAAAAATCATGAAAACACTGCAAACGCAGGGTAGAATTACCAACATCCAGTTGTCACAAGAGGTTGGGTTGAGTGCTGCTCCAACCTTGGAGAGGGTTAAAAAACTAGAAAAATCCGGAATTATACAAAGTTACCACGCCAAAGTGGATCCACAGAAGATCGGCCTTGGGTTTTCCGCATTGATCAACGTTTCACTTGAAAGACAGAAAGACAACGCCATGAGCAACTTCAAAGACAAAATTGAAGAGATCGATGAAGTGGTTGAATGTCTTCAAATCACAGGGAACTTTGACTATTTACTGCGTGTAATGGTACCCGACATTCCCAGCTTCGAAGAGCTGATCGGAGACAGGTTAAGCAAAATTGAAGAGATTGGCCAGATGCAAACTATGGTTGTACTCGGCGAGATCAAATCTTTTAGCTCCTTCCCTATTTACGCCGAAAAATAGTCTCAATTTAATCCTATTGCCCCTTTTCATTTTTAATTTACAACGAATCAGTCGTCAGGTAGTTTTTTTTACCCACCTTCACATGGCAAAATGCTGGGTGGAAAACTAAAATATTATCTATTGATGCACTTGGTGATCTTCATTTGGGGATTTACCGGAGTGTTGGGAAAGCTTTTAGATCAGGAAAATGTACCGGTTCATACTATCGTTTTCTACAGAATGTTAATCGGCTTTATTGCAATAGGGGTGGTCATCATTGTGTCTCGAAAGAAAATTACCATGTCCCCCAAAACTATATTGCAAACCTCCGGAACTGGGGTGTTAATTGCTGCTCACTGGATCACTTTTTTTCTTTCAATATACTATTCGAATGTTTCTTTCGGTTTGATATTTTTCTCCACAACTGCATTGTTCACGTCATTTTTGGAGCCCTGGTTGATGAAGAAAAAATTTGACCCGAAAGAGCTGTTTATGGGCTCAATCGTTGTGGTGGGAATTGCCATCATTGGCTACGATGCTATGCAACAAAGTGACCATGACAACAGTCCGAATCTCAACTATACACTGGCTATAATGTGCGCATTGATCTCAGCTTTTCTAGCGGCACTTTTTTCAGTGATAAATGCCAATTTCGTTAAGACAAATGATTCTGTACAGATTACTTTCTTCGAGCTTACCTCAGGGTGTCTGGCTGTTGGAGCTTTCTATTTTTTCACAGGAAACTTCAGCAACAATGAACTTTCAATAACTGGAGACGCTCTTGTGATGCTTATTGTCCTTGGGGTTATTTGTACTGCTTTCGCTTTTTTCATGGGCAATTGGCTAATTAACTTCATAACCCCCTTTACCATGAACCTATCTGTCAACATGGAGCCAATTTATGCCATTGTCATTGCTCTGGTAATATTTCGAGAATCGGAAGTAATGTCTCCTGTGTTCTATGTAGGCGCCGGAATAATAATCGGTGCGGTTTTCTTTAATGCTTACTTCAAAGGTCAGCGCAAAAAACGCAAGAGGAAGTCTGAATTACGAAACGAATAGACCGATCATTCCTTTATATACATCCGTTTTACCCTCGAAGAAACCGAGGTTAATACCTCATAAGGAATCGTTTCCATTTTCTTCGCAAGATCTTGTACGGTAATGTTCTGGCCAAAGACCTCCACCTCATCTCCTTCTTCGCACCTGATTTCCGACAAATTCACCATAGTCATGTCCATACATACTTTTCCTACAATAGGAGCAAGCTCTCCATTTACCCAGACACTTCCAACTCCATTGCTAAGGGATCTTTTAAGGCCATCGGCATAGCCAATCGGAATAATACCGATCCTTTCTCCCATATTCGCGGCTCCGGATCGTCCATAGCCAACTGTTTCTGTGTCAATGAACTTTCTTATCTGTGTGATAGTAGTTCTTAGCTTTCCCACATTTTCTAGTCCATATTTTTTACTCTCTGTCGGGTCGATCCCATAAACTCCTATCCCGAGTCTGACCATATCCATATGACCCTCTGGAAAACGGAGTATTCCTGCGGAATTACAAATGTGCTTGTCGAAAGTGTATCCAAGCATGTGCTCGATCAGCTCGGTTCCTTGCCGGAACCTCTCCAATTGTTTCCTGGTAAACCGATCTTCACTGGGATTTTCACTTACAGCCAGATGTGAAAAAACCGATTCAACCTTGACCTCCGGTTGGGCACTAATTTGTGAGCATAGGTCAGGCAGCTCATTGTACAAAACTCCGAGTCTGTTCATTCCTGTTTCAAGCTCCACATGTATTGGATAGCCACTTTGCCCATAATTTATTAGCTCACGAATGAACTCATCCAAAATTCTTTCGTTGTAGATCACCGGTTCCAACCGATTTTCTATTATCCCATTAAATGCAGCAGGTTCAGCATTCATTACCATGATCGGCAATTTAATCCCTGCCATGCGAAGCGCGATTCCTTCATCCGCATATGCAACGCCAAGCGCCTCAACACCCTGCTGCTCCATCATTTTGGCAATTTCCAAATCTCCTGCACCATAGCCAAAAGCCTTCACCATACACATGATCTTTGCGCCATTCAGTTTCGATCTGAAAACATTTAAATTGTGTTCAAGTGCCTTTAAATTAATCTCTAGTACTGTATCGTGATGTTTTTCCTGCAATATTGTTCCAAGTGCTTCAAACCTGAATTTCCTGGCTCCTTTGAGCAAGATGCATGAATTAGATATCTCATTCAATGTTGTTGAATCTATGTCAGCAACTGATGGAAAAACTTTAAGTATGGGCACGTGATCTTGCAATAAGGCGATGTCTTTCCCTATTCCTATGACCTTACTTACCTTATAGTCTTTTGTGATTTTTGCCACCTTTTTGTACAGCTCGGGTTTGGATGCTTTATCCGTTTCAATATCCGAAAGGATCAGCACCAGATTTCCCTTCGGCTGGTTTGCTGCCAGATCCAAAGCAATTTCCAACCCGCCCAAATCAGAATTGTAGCTGTCATTAACAATGATGTTGTTATTGATTCCCTGCTGCACCTCAAGCCGAAGAGCCAGCTTTTCAAGATCTGCAAAACCAGTTTTATATGAGTGAAGCCTGCCAGCGTCAAATCTCGTTAGGAAAGCCCAGCAAAGTGCTGCATTCTGTAAAGAAGCTCTGTCCGTCATTTGAAATTCTTCCGGAACATTCACACCTTCAATGCCAAATTCGTCTTTTGCACCGTCTATCATCCATTCCACATCCTTGAACAAAACATACTTCTCTTTATTGTGCTCAAAATCAGATTCGAAATTATGTGCATGACTTGACCCAATGTTGGTTAGCACGCCGTATGTTGGTTTGATCATTCGCTCTAATCGAACCATTTCTGTTGGATGTGAAATCCCCGCCTCTATTATGGCCAGGTCATGATTCTCTGTCATTTCAAACAAAGAGAGAGGGACCCCGACCTGAGAATTGTAACTTTTTGGGCTACGAACAATGTTGTAATTCTCTTTTAAAAGCTGATACAACCACTCTTTTACAGACGTTTTACCGGCACTCCCGGTTATTGCCAATACGGGGTAGCTGAATCGACTTCGATGCCATCCTGCTAAAGACTGCAAACTATCAAACGTATCGCTAACCCGAATAAAATTCGCCGACAAACCTGTGGTATCAAAATTTTCGTTCACCAAAAAATGTGACACCCCCTCATTCAATAGTAATTCCACGTATTTGTGACCATCATTGTTAGGCCCTCTTATAGCTATAAACAGCACTTCTTCTCCACGCAATGGTTTTCTGGAGTCGATAAATAACGTGTTAATAATGTCTGTGCAAGAAGATGTTGCCCCCAGTACTTCTGCAATTTCCCGAAATGTACAGTCTAACTTCATCGTTTACTACTGGCCCAATTGAAACAAGTTCGACATAAAGGCTCATACTCCTCTTTTTCTCCAAGCAAAACCAATGAATTGCTTTCAGACTTTCTGAAAGAGTGACTGGCTAGATTGCCACATTGCAAACAGATCGCGTGAACCTTGGTCACGAATTCTGCCTGAGCCATTAATGCCGGAATAGGTCCAAAAGGCTCCCCTTTAAAGTCCATGTCTAACCCGGCAATAATTACTCTTACACCCCGATTCGCCAGCTGCCGGCAAACCATAGGTAATTCTTCATCAAAAAACTGGGCCTCGTCTATTCCCACAACATCCACATCCGTAGCCAGCAATGGAATATTCGAGGAGCTGGGAACAGGTGTTGAACGGATCGTGTTTTCATTATGGCTTACGACAGCTTCACCG
>JAAZYJ010000089.1 GCA_014239715.1 Flavobacteriales bacterium | reverse complement strand
GGGTAGCCTACTACGACACATATCAAGGTCCTGACGGCACAAATTTCGAAGGCGCATGGGGTGTTTATTGCTTTCTTCCGTCAGAGAGGATTCTTGTGTCGGATCGCCACAACGGGCTATTTTTGCTAAGGCTTGATCTTCCTGCGGATATTCAGGAAGAAGATCCAGCGGTAAAAATTGAAACACAATTTGATTCTTTTACTTTACGATTCCGAGATCAATTTCAAAAAAATGTACGTGTATTTTCAATTACCGGACAGCTGGTTTTTGAAGCAACTTTTTCCAAAGATCACATCTTAATTGACAGTCAGCAATGGAAATCCGGAAATTATGTTTTTAACGTTTCAGGAAAAGCAGGTACTGCAAAAGGGAAGCTTTTCAAAGCTCCGTAAAAGTTTTGGGGTGATTGTTGGCTTCAGTTACGTCAGCAGATTCTGGCAGCTGCACCCTTTCAAACAGAGTAGAAATACTCCTCCATTTATACATTTTGGCAAAGATCAAATAAACCACAGGTAATAATGCCGTAGGCAAGATGATGTCCATCAGTAAAGAGGGCTCTGCTATATTTTTGAATACAGTATCAGTTTGAACAACTCCCCAATTGTTAGAGACTAAAATAAAGCCGACAAAATTAGTCGCCCAATGAAAGCCCAGCGCAAGTTCAAGCCCATCATCCATCAGTGTAATTACACCCATGAATAATCCAAAACCTATGTAGTAGATCATCGAAGACCAACCCAAGGTTGCCACTTCCGGATTAAATGCATGCAGCAGCCCGAATGCTACTGAAGTTACGATTAGAGGCAAGAATTTGCTTTTCAGCAGAACACCCAACCACTGCAACAAGTAGCCCCTAAAAAATATTTCTTCAAAGCTGGTCTGGAAAGGCAGCAGAAAAACACAAATAACAATTAAAAAGAGAAAAGACTCTAAGTTAAAGTTCCATTGCAACCATTCTGGGTGTAGCAAATAGATTGCGCACAGAAAAACTCCATGGTATAGAAACGTAATGAAAAAGGAGGTGAAAAGTTTAGTGTAATTCGTTTTGCCAACAGAGATCAGACTTCTGAATTTTCGTTTGTGTGCGCCCTTTATCCAGATCCAGAGCGAAAACAACCCACAAACAAACATGACCAGAGCCAGAACGATAAACTGGGTAGTACCTAGCAGCTCAGCCATTTCCGAAGGCTGTTGAAGCTCCTCGAGCTGATAGAGGCTATGAATTTTCGTAAACAGCACTGCCATCATAGGGACAGCTCCTATCACCTGCCAACCGACGAAAACTACCCCAATTCCAATAAGGTATTTCCACCATTTGCTTCGTCCATCTGTTGCCTGTTTAATAAACATGTGAAATATTATTTAGGTATTCGACCTTCAACCCAGGCCTTTACCTGCTCCAGCTGCTGCTGCTTCGAAAGAAATGTATTGTCAAGAACGATGGCATCACTTGCCTGCTTCAACGGATTTTCCTTTCTGGACGTGTCTTTCTGATCTCGGGATTCCAAATTTTCTTTTACCTCGAGGAGGTCTAGGGAGTGTCCCTTAGCTAAAAGCTCTTCATAGCGCCTTTGAACCCTGACATCAAGATCTGCAGTCATAAATATTTTCAATGCTGCATCCGGAAATACTACCGTTCCGATATCTCTCCCATCCATTACTACGCCTTTATTTTTGCCAAGTTGCTGTTGAAACTTCACCAAAACCTCCCGAACCTCTTTTACTTTAGAAACCTCGCTTACATTTTGTGAGATTCGAAGGCTTCGGATCTCATCCTCCACTCTTTCTCCGTTTAAATAAGTATCTGATCTCCCTAGAGTTCTGTTGTAGTTAAAGGAAACGTTAATGCGTCTTAAAGCATCTATCAGCTCTGTAACATGAAGGGATCCATCTTCAGCAATAATTCCATTTCTGAGACAATACAGCGTCACCGCACGATACATTGCACCTGAATCGACATAAACATATTTCAGCTCTTTAGCAAGGTTCCTTGCCAATGTACTTTTCCCACATGAAGAATAACCATCGATCGCTATGTTAATTTTGCCCCTCATTATCAGATGGTAATTATAATAAGAAAATCAGTCAGAACTGGCGATGTTGGATTATTTATCTTTTGGAACGAAAATCTCCCAGTCTGGTCAAAATTGAAATCGAATTGGTGCCTCCGGCCCGATGGTAAGATGCTCTGGCATAGCTAAAGTGAAAACGATTGATCCTAAAACCAAGGCCTAGTGATAAACCAACCAATCCGGGTTTGGCAGCTAGTTTAAGCTCACGCATTCGTCTATAGTTAAACCCGGTTCGAACGTGAAAATTTTTTGTCAATAACAGCTCCCCGCCTATTACGACATGACGCATTGCCTTATCCAGGAAGCCGGGTTCTTTTACCGGTATAAGCTCCCCTGTTAACGGGTCTGTTTGTGGCGTGAGATTGGGATTCATTACGGTTAAATCCCATTTTTGCAAGTTTTCCAAAGTAACACTTAAACGAAAGGGAGCATATTTCAGTTTTTTTGAAACACCAATTAACAGCTGCGCCGGTAATGGTTCCCTTGCCCCATTATCTGAGTACGAAATGGCGGGACCTAGATTCAGGATGGACACACCGACAGAAAAGTTTTTTTGCTCGTTATAGTAGCTGGCGCCCAGATCGCAGGCCACACCAAATGCATTGTAGCTCTCAATAGCAGAGTAAATGAACTTCATGGTTACGCCACCCCTTATCTGTCCGGACAACTGCTGGGCATACGATAAGTTAAGGACAGCATCATTTGCCGTAAACGAACCTCCAGTTAGCTGCCCTGAAGCATTTGCATACTGCATAGACCCGTAATTCGCATTCAATATGCTTGCCTGAACGACCCGATCCACCACTGTGTCAATGGCATAGGTATACGAAGCATTACCATAATTAATACCGGCAAAATAATCAACAAAGTTCAAAGCAACTTTATCATGCATCCGGCCATTGAGTAGTCCCGGATTCAGGCCTGCCATGTTCGCATCGCCATCGAATATAGATAAGTTCACCCCACCCAGTGCAGAGACCCTGGCAGGCTGGACAAGTTGTAAAAAATCCAAAGTATTTAATCCGCCTGACTGCCCAAAAGTTATTGTAGAAGCCAACGTAACAAGTAAGATGTGGAATCCTTTCATCAGTTGCTAAGAAAACGAAAAATACAAATACTTATTATTAAAGAATCAGATTTTAATAGGATCTTTTACTTTTTCGGGAAGTAAAGCAATTTCCAACACTTCGCTCATCTCTTTTACGTAATGAAAATTGATTCCTTTCAGATAAGCATTATTAATATCTTCGACGTCCTTCCTGTTGTTCTCACAAAGAATTATCTCCCGAATATTCGCTCGTTTTGCAGCAAGAATTTTTTCTTTTATCCCGCCAACCGGCAACACTTTACCTCTTAAGGTAATTTCGCCTGTCATGGCCGTGAATTTTCTAACTTTTCTTTGCGTAAATAACGATGCCAAAGCAGTTAGCATTGTAACGCCGGCTGAAGGGCCATCTTTAGGAGTAGCTCCTTGAGGGACATGTATATGAACATTATTTGAATCAAAGCCGTCATGGCTGATCTCTAGTCTCTTGCAGTGAGATTTCAGATACTCCAATGCAATTATTGCAGATTCTTTCATCACATCGCCCAAATTCCCGGTCAATGTCAGCTTGCCTTTTCCTTTTGTCAAAGAGGACTCTATGAACAAGATGTCCCCTCCGGTTCTCGTCCAAGCCAATCCGGTTACAACACCTGCTACATCCGGAATGTGGTATTTGTCCTTCGGATGAGCCGGACCTAGTAATTCATCCAGCTGCGTTTGTTTGAGAGCTGCCTCATACTGCTCTTCCATCACTATATTTTTCGCCCTTGAACGAACAAGTTTAGCAATTTTCTTTTCCAAACTTCTGACACCACTTTCATTCGTATAGCTCTCAACAATCGCCTCTAGCGTTTTCTTGTCTATCGAGAAGTTCTTTTTCACCAGACCGTGTTCCCTGATCTGCTTCGGGATAAGATGCTTTTTTGCTATCTGTACCTTCTCTTCAACTGTATAGCCATTAACATCTATGATCTCCATCCTGTCCAGAAGAGCAGGTTGTAAATTTCCAAGGGAATTTGCTGTTGCTATGAACAGCACCCTGGACATATCGTATTCCAATTCAACGTAATTATCTTGAAAAGTATCGTTTTGCTCGGGATCCAAAACCTCTAATAGAGCAGAAGAAGGATCGCCGCCATGGGTATTTCTCCCAATTTTATCAATTTCATCCAGAATAAAAACGGGATTCGAAGATTTTGCCTTTTTAACATTTTGAATGATTCTGCCAGGCATTGCTCCAATGTAGGTCTTTCTATGCCCTCTGATCTCAGCTTCGTCATGAACACCACCTAATGACATTCTTACATATTTTCTACCCAGTGCCTCGGCAATAGATTTCCCCAGTGACGTTTTTCCCACACCCGGAGGTCCATGCAGACATAAAATGGGTGCTTTCATATCATTCTTCAGCTTGAGTACTGCCAGATATTCGATAATTCTTTCCTTCACCTTCTCCAATCCAAAATGATCTCGGTCCAATATTTTTTGGGCTCTTTTCAGATCGAATTTGTCCGTTGTGAACTCTCCCCACGGCAGCTCAATCAAAAGTTGACAATAGTTCAGTTGCACAGAATATTCCGCTCCGGAAGGATTCATTCGTTCCAGTTTCTGAACTTCCTTGTCGAAAGTATCACTAACATCATCTTTCCATTTCTTGGCTTTTGCCTGATCTTTTAATTCCTGGATCTCTTGCTGCACAGGGTTCTCCCCTAGCTCATCCTGGATCTGCCGCATTTGCTGATGCAGAAAATATTCTCGTTGTTGACGATCCAGGTCAACTTTAACCTTTGACTGAATATCGTTTTTCAACTCAAGCATTTGCTGCTCTTTTGTTAGGTTCGTCAACAATGCTTCAGATCTTACTCGAATATCAGCAATTTCCAGAATTTTTTGTTTCTCCCCAACCTCAGCATTCATATGCGAAGAGATGAAATTCACTAAAAAAGTAGGGCTGTCAATATTCTTAATGGCAAAACTAGCCTCGGAAGGAATATTTGGTGAAATATTAATAATGTCCAGCGCCAGATCTTTAATAGAAGAGAATAGCGCCTGAAACGATTTGTCGGTTAAATTTGCATCAGGTTCAACAAATGGAAAAACTCTCGCCCGAAGGTAAGGGTCATCAGATACCAGCTCTCCCAATTTAAACCTTTTCTTCCCCTGAATAATGATCGTTGTTGAGCCATCCGGCATTCGAAGCTGCTTTATGATCTGACCTACAGTTCCTATACTGTTCAGGTCATCGAAAGATGGGTCTTCCACTTCAGAATCTCTTTGAGAAACAACTCCAATCATCTTCTGGCTTGAGTTTGCATCCTGGATCAACTTGATTGATTTATCTCTTCCGACAGTGATCGGTATGACTACCCCGGGAAATAGAACATTGTTCCGCAAAGAAAGAATTGGCAGCTCTTCCGGCAACTCTTCCTTGTTCATGCGATCTTCATCTTCCGCAGAGATCAAGGGAATGAACTCTGCGTCTTTACTCATAAATTCGCTAAGGTTCATCATATTTAAATCAAACACTTCGTCCATTCTGTCTTCTTTTCAGACAATCTGTCAGCAATAGCAAGTAGCTTACCAGCAGTCATCATCATATTCTTACTTAACGTTGGATTCACACCAACAAGTATACCAAGGGATTACAAGTATAAGATCCTCTAAACTATAATCCACTCTCACTTTACTCTTTCAATGGTTGTGCCAAACAGAAATCGGGTGAAATATTGTCCGAATCGATCACTTCTCCCAGTTTCTGAATTTCTTGGAATCGTCATATACTCGTTTAAGTATCTCTTTTTCCTGTCCATCTAGGTCTACATTTCTGCGTGCCATCACTCTTCCGGCTACTTCGAAGGATTTATCCAGATCATAGGTTTGAAATCCGGCACTTCCGCCCCATGAATATGAAGGGATAAACTTGGGTGGGAAATTACCACCGTAAACATTCGCATTTACTCCTACTACAGTTCCGGTATTGATCATGGTATTGATCCCGCATTTTGAATGGTCTCCCATGATCATACCATGAAATGTAATACCCAGGTCTACATTATCTTCTTCGTAGTAGCTCCATACACGGACATTGCTATAGTTGTTTTTCAGGTTAGACGTGTTTGTGTCTGCTCCCAGATTGCACCACATTCCTATTACCGAATTACCCAGGAAACCGTCATGTCCTTTATTGGAATAGCCTTGGAAAACAACATTATTCAGCTCCCCGCCTACTTTTGTGTATGGGCCTAAGGTTGTTGCTCCATATATCTTTGTGCCCATCTTACAGACCGAGCCAGGCAGCGCTGCAAATGGCCCCCTGATCATGCTACCCTCCATAATTTCTGCCTCTGAAGAAATGTATATGGGCCCTTCTGAGGAATTCAGATAACATCCATTCACAATTGCTCCGGCTTCGACATAGATCTGGCCTCCCGTTGTATGGTTACTTGAGGTAACATCCTGAAACGAAGCGTTGGGAGAAATCAATTGAAGATCACTTTCTATTTCTTGGGCATTTAACCCAAAAATATCAGCCGGATTGACCAAGAACGAAACATTATCTTCATATTCGATCATCTCGAAACCCTCAAGGTAGGCGTTAAAATCAACTGAAGCTTCCGGCAGTACATTGATCGCGATCACCATTCCCTCTTTGATCAGCAGCTGATTGATCTCTAATTTCTTGATTGCCCTGACCAATTCTTTTGTGGGCAATACCGTTGCTGCTATACCAAGTGTATCTCCTCCATTGTATCCTTCGAACTTATCACTTAAATAATCTTTTGTTCTAACGTTACATGTATCCTCAAGACATTTTTCCCACTTTTCTTTTATGGTTAAAATTCCTACACGTAATTCAGCTACAGGCCTGGTATATGTGAGTGGCTTTAACGAGACGTGACCCAACCCATCAAATAATGTATACATATTGATCATTTCCGGTTAAATATAAGGCATAAAAAAACCCTAACCTTTCGATTTTTCGAATGTTAGGGTTAAAATTTCTAAAATGTGTGTTTATTTCTTGATATGTTGCGAATAACGCTTTTTAAACTTATCAATTCTTCCTGCCGTATCGACCAGCTGCATTTTACCAGTGAAAAACGGGTGAGATCGATGTGAGATCTCCAATTTAATGAGAGGGTATTCGTTTCCGTCTTCCCAAGTAATTGTTTCTTTAGATAATGCACAAGATCTGGTCATGAACGCGTAGTCGTTTGACATGTCCTTAAAAATGACCATTCTGTAATTATCTGGATGTATATCTTTTTTCATTGCTTTGCTTAATTATCAAATCGGGTTGCAAAATTAGACATTCTTTTGATAAAGCAAAATCGAACAGCACAAAATAAATAGGGAAATATTACGTCTTTTGTCTGATTGAGCTATTTTTACCGCAATGAATTTACGATTATTGATCTGTGTTCACATTCTACTCGTAGCCGCGCTACTGGGTCATGGCTGCAAAAAAGACACATTGCTTACTGACTCTTCAGCGCAGCTTGCGTTCACGAATGACACAATTCTATTTGACACAGTTTTTACAACAGTAGGTTCGGTGACAAAGCACTTTAAGATCTTAAACACACACAGTCAACCTATCAACGTAGCACGTATAGACCTGGCATCGGGCACGAGCTCAAACTTCCGTATTAATGTTGATGGGGTCTCCGGGGTTTCCTTCACTGATGTGGAAATTCCTGCCAATGACAGTTTATTCGTATTTGTAGAGGCAACAATTGACCCTACAGGAATAAATACGCCTCTGATCGTGGAGGATTCAATTCTCTTTTTCACCAATGGAAATGAACAAAAAGTGTGGCTTCACGCATGGGGTCAGGACGCTTACTTTCACAACAGAGAGATCATTGTGTCAAGCGATACTTGGCCGGCTGACAAGCCGCATGTTATATATGGCTACGCGATCGTTGACTCAGCTCAATCTCTTACAATAGATCCCGGCGCTTCGGTCTATTGCCACAACAACGCGACTCTTTACATCTACAAAGGAAGCCTTAATGCCGTTGGGGCCGCGGGAAATGAGATTACATTCAGAGGTGATCGACTCGCTTCATTTCTATTGTCAAACCCCGATTCGGTTTCCGGTCAGTGGCGTGGCATTTGGTTCAATGAGGCTCAAAATTCAACAATTTCACACGCTGAGATAAAGAATGCAATAATTGGTGTTCAGGTTGACACCCTGCAAACCGGTCAGTTTGTTACCCTCAATAAAGTGAAAATTAACAACTCCTTGTATGCGGGATTACTTGCCCAGGGCAATGTTATAGCCACGAATTGCTTGTTTGGTAATGCAGGCAGCTACTCCGGCGTTGTCAGCTATGGAGGTGACCAATCCTATACGCATTGCACATTTGGCAATTTTTGGACCGATACAGAGCGAAGTACAACGTTATTTGCGTTAACAGATTACTTTGTTTCAGGAGGAGTCGTATATTATCGGCCCTTTGTTCAGGCTAATTTCACCAATTGTATATTTTACGGCCCGAGCTCAAATGACAATGAGCTAACATTAGACACTTTGGATAGAAGTTTAGGTGGTGCCGCCCCGGTATTTCATTTTTACAACTGTTTGTTCCGAACGAATGCAGCTACCAGTGACCCGAACTACTACACCGGTTGCGCCAGCAATAGT
>JAAZYJ010000090.1 GCA_014239715.1 Flavobacteriales bacterium | reverse complement strand
TTGCACATCGGAATCCGATAAATGCACTTGACACACCCTTGTCCATAAATCTTCTTGTCCCAGGATTCATCCAATAGGCTCTGTCTCTCCACGACCCACCTTTAAAGACCATGGAATTGTCAGATATCAAAGAAGTAGGCGCTCCTAATACTTTCATACCGCCCATAAGTTTGGATTGATCACCTGATTGATACATAACCCAGTCTTCGTTTCTTTCTCTACTGTTTATTTCTTCCTTTGCTTCTTCATTCTGATAGCTGATAGAAGACTTCAGGTCACCGTCAAGATAATCGATATTATCTGCTTGTCTGTAATTCCTTCGGTTCAGATTCTCTTCATCCGTAACATCTCTCAACTTAACATTTCCGGGAGTGTTGATAATATACTCAGCCATACCTTTACGAAGCATTGGGGAAATTTCGATCTGATATTCGGCCATTGCAGGATCTGAAGTCACTAAAAGGTCGAAATCATCAAAGACTTGGTCATAGACCTCTCTGATCTTTCTTGAAGCCTCAACAGGTTGTCTTTCATTATTGAGCTTGATCGCTTCATCAACGTATTCGTTAACTACTTTCAACAGCTCTTTTTCAGTTGAATCCAGTCTAGACTTACCTGTAATTTTGCTTTTGTGAGAAGCTCTTTCCGCTTCAAATAAGGCTAAATATGCTTTTATGCCGTCTACATCATAAATGGTTTCGTCATGTTTTTCATCAATTTGTCCGGAAGAATTTAATCGCTTCGTCTTAAATACATTGCCTCTGAACGGTCTGAACTCATCGTAATCCTGAGACGATAGTGGACGATACACATCCAACACCCATTCAGAAACGTTTCCAGCCATATTGTACAATCCGTAATCATTCGGCCAATAGGAGTAAACCGGCGCCGTTACATCCGCGTTATCATTAAGCTTTCCTGCAACCCCCATATAATCTCCTCTTCCACGAACGAAGTTTGCCATCATATCACCTTGCCATTTGTCATCCGGATTTCTTACCCAGTGTCCATTCCAAGGATAAATTCTACGCTCTACAATTCGCTCATCGATAGTATTACCGATCAGACCGTAAGCAGCGTATTCCCATTCAGCTTCTGTCGGGAGTCTGTATCGAGGCAACAAAATTCCATCGGACATTTTAACAATTCTTACCCCCAGATTCTTGGTTTTTATTTTTCCGCCAGAGACATCTCCGCCACCTTTTGAAGGATCAAGATCTGGAATTTGCCCTCTAGGATTATCCGAATCATGGAACTGATTCGCGAAGTAAGCATCCGTTGTAAATGGATTATTCTGCTGATTGGGATTGGGAATAATAATTCCTTCTCGAATTAAGATTTGTTCATTTACCCGGTCCGTTCTCCAGGCACAAAAGTTCGTAGCCTGTAACCAGTTCACGCCTACTACTGGATAATCCCGATACGACGGATGTCTCAGGTAGTAGTCTACATATGGTTCGTTGTAAGCTAGTTTTTCTCTCCAGCACAATGTGTCAGGAAGGGCTTTCTTGTATACCATAGGGAAATCTGTATAGGTTCTGCCAACCCAATACAAATATTCACACCAATCAAAATTCTTAACCTCTGTTTCGTCTAAATAAAATGAAGAGACAGTTACCCTTCTTGGAACATTATCCCCGTTTTGTGGCACTTCTTGCTCAACACGACCCATAGTAAAGGTTCCTCCTTCAATTAGAATCAACCCCGGTCCGGTTTCTTGCTCTTCATAAGGTACTTTCTGAAATCCTCCATAAGCGGGATTGTTATAATCCCATCCTGTTACAGAACTTTTTTCGTAGCTGCAAGACGATATAAGTCCCGTCATTACTGCAAAAAGAGCCAATAATTTAACCTTTGTATAACTCATTAGTACTAGTTTTTCAAAATCAAATTTACCTCTATAACCTGTTATATAAAAATAGGTTACAGTTTTTTTTTCAAATCAAGCACGTTTATTTTGCTTATTTGGGCCTTTTTGTGCTTGATTAGGCCTTTGTTTACCTTATTATATTCAAGCACGAATGCGTATTAACGCAATAATTGTTGCTTTGTTACACTGGTTAATTACATATTTGACGGTGGTTAACAAGCAGAATGTGCAAATTGACTGATGTATTCATGCAATAGTCGATTACATTTGTACACAGATCAGAATACTAAAAGATGTATAACGACGTTGTGCTTTTAAATAACTTTACCATTTAAATAATTATGTGCATCCGCCGTATTTTCTTGTGCTTGGCTCTTACAGGGGCTTTCTTGTCTTCAATTGGCCAATCCGATAAGTCAATTAAAATTGAGTGGAGCTCACCACTTATATTGACAGAAGGGTCTTCTTTACAATGTATCGGTTGCCATCAGAACGATAAAAAAGGTTCATTGATCTATAGTGGACTGACAAAAGTGCCAAATGGGTTAGAGTTAGAAAAGGTTGAGGTCAATTCATTCGCAACTGCTGAGTTATCTGATGTCGAAAAGACCATCGACCTGATTGATATAGACCTCATTCGAGAGGTGCCGAGCGTTATGTTCAAAAATGCATCTCAGCGGAAGAAGCCTTTTCTGGTTTATTCCTTCATTCCATTAGTTAAGCAAAATGGGGAGGTCAGAAAATTGATCTCATTTTCTCTTGAAGTGACGTACCGCGCAAAAAGAACAAGGTCGAAAAGTAATTCAAAATCATTCCTGTCTACTTCTGCCTTAGCATCGGGCGACTGGTATAAGGTGGGTGTTGTTGGTGATGGAGTGTATAAAATTAACCATGCCTTTTTGGAAAGCCTTGGAGTTGATATGGCATCCTTAGACCCACAATCGATCAATGTATACGGAAACGGGGCCGGTTTATTAGCTGAAAGCAACACAGCATTCAGATATGATGATTTAATGAAGAATTCGATTGCCTTTGTTGGGAATGAAACAGACGGGACATTTGATGAGACTGACTATATCCTTTTTTATGGTAATGGCCCTCATAGGATCGAGCAGAACGGGTCGGAATTGATGCATCTGTACAATCATTATTCTGACACGAGTTTTTATTTTATTCGGATAGATGGTTCTGAATCGCCGAAAAGAGTCGCAAATCAGAGCCAGGCATCGGGTTTGCCGACAAACACAGTTACATCCTTTAACGATTACCTGTATAACGAAAAAGAACAGCTTAATTTTTGGGAGTCAGGAAGAGAGTGGTATGGTGACAGGTATAGTGCCATCAATGAAACCTATAGCTATTCATTCTCTGTTCCCAATATTACATCCGACTCGATTAAGCTAGTGACCAAATTGGCGAGCAGATCGACAATAGCAAGCAATTTCACGGTGTCAGTTTCCGGTGCAAGTCAGACCGTTAATTTGGGAGCAATAACGTCATCGTCCTATCAATATGCAACAACAGGTACTT
>JAAZYJ010000091.1 GCA_014239715.1 Flavobacteriales bacterium | reverse complement strand
GCAATCGTTCAACTGCCAAATCCATATCGCGCATTAAAAAAGGGTCATGCAATTGCTCCAAATTCGGCCTAAAAAAGGCTTCAGCATCTTCAAAAGTTGTAATATTACGCTGTAGTAATAATTCCGCAACGACAGGATCAATCTTTAAGTTTGAACGAAGTTTGTCGATCAGTGTACTGTCTTTTGGCGTTTTTACCTGCCATTTTTTTTGCATGATTATGAATTTAAATAGTTATGTAATCGTAAATTTAGGTCTCATTCTTATTTAAATTATGAAAATATTTGGTTTAATTGCAAGTCTTCTGATTACATTATTTTCAATAGGACAAAAGTCCTATTATTTTTCAAAACCACTTCCTTCTTTACGCAATGAAGTGCGTTCGATAAATCCAAAACTATTTGGTACATACAGCTCCAATACTATTTCACGTAGTTATGAATTCAATCAAAATGGCATTTATATCTTATCCACAGCCATTAATTCTATAACAAGAGAGCTTATCCGAGAATCTTCCAAATACGACGTAAGAGATGGTTTCATCTTTGGTGTATTGGAAAATGATTCATTGCCCTGCGTTCTTGAAAACGATCGGTTTTATTTTGGCGTGTTGCATAAAGAAGTTTTAGTTGGAGCATCTTCTCAAACCGTACTTACTCGTGTCGGAAAAAATGAATATATAATCAACTTTTATGAAAACGGATATTACACCCCGATTGTCTTAAAATTTCAAGGCGGTAAATTGACCTTACACGACTTCTCATACGAATTTGAAACCGATGTTTTCGATCACATTTCGAATCAAAAAAGTATCGATACCGAATTTCATGAAATGATAATTCTCTCACCTACTCTTGAAGAATACGAATTGCTTGTGAAAAACACTATCTATAGCTCTTCGGGCTCGTTTAAAAAGAAAAAGAAACTTTACCAGTAATCCCAAACAGATTAGCGTTATTAAATTCCCTGCGAATATTTTTCATTACTTCAGAATCCTCGTAATTAAAAAGCCCTGCGTCTCTAATGAAATTAGGGCCCATTGATTTGAATTCTCGGCAAGATTTACTACTTTCAGCGAGCTATACTTTTATAAACTATATACTAAAATCTCTCCGTATGAAAACGCTGCCAATATTTGTAGCTACACTACTTGTATGCTACTCTCTAAACGCACAGAAAAACAAAAAAGAAACTGTTCATTCAACTGTAATTCCCATCACCTTCCATGGTATTACCGGAAAACTACTTAATTATGTAGCACCTCCGGGAACCGTGAATGAAGTTGTAAAAACACAAAAGATCGGGTATCACCCTAAAAATGACTGGGGTTTAAATGAAACCGTAAATCCGAACGCCTTACCAAAAGGTGCGGACAAATCGCTTCAAAAACAGTACACGCCAACTACACTCAATAAGGCCCTGACCTATAGCTTTGATGGAATTATCAATTTTAGTGTAAGCCCTGCAGATCCCGCAGTGGATGTGGGACCCAATCACGTTGTTCAAATGACGAACGGTCCTTCCGGCTCCTATATACGGATCTTTAATAAATCCGGAACACCAATAGGAACGCAGGTATACTTTGATAACTTCATGAGCCTGCCTGGAGGTTTGGGCGACCCTATCGTATTGTATGATGAGCGAGCTGACCGCTGGTTGTTGAGTGAGTTTTCCTCTTCGGGAAATAACATGCATGTGGCTATTTCGACAACTGCTGACCCAACGGGAACATATTATACGTATACATTCAA
The DNA here is from genome assembly GCA_014239715.1 of Flavobacteriales bacterium. The sequence continues at coordinate 4,900 of JAAZYJ010000091.1, read as the reverse complement.
CTCGCCGGGTGGTTTTCCAGACTATCCAAAATACTCTATTTGGGATAATGAATATATTATTACGGCAAACGTAGGTTCATCAGATATCTACGCTTTAAACAGAACGAGTTTACTGGCCTGAACAGCTGCACCGGCGCAAATGTTTACGATGGGCAATTTCGGAACAATTGGTTTTCAGGCGGCCACTCCTGTTAGTATGAACGGAACAGTACTTCCTCCAGCTGGAGCTCCCGCGATGGTTATGAGAATGAGAGATGACGCATGGTCTGGGGCCGCAACGGATGCCCTTGAGATTTGGAATGTAGACATTGACTGGTCAACCCCTTCCAATTCTTCTATGACACAGGATATAGTTCTTAACATGAACAATCCGTTCGATTCTGAATTGTGTGGATTTACATCCTTCAGCTGTATCGATCAACCCGGTTCCACAACAAATCTAGATCCACTTCGTGAGGTTTTGATGAACCGGATCCATTACAGAAATTTCGGAACGCATGAATCCATTGTATGCTGCCACGTAACGGATGTTTCCGGAAACGATGATGCAGGTGTTCGTTGGTATGAATTGCGTCGTACCGGAGGGTTGAGTGGTGCTTGGTCTATATATCAGGAAGGAACATATGCTCCAGACACTGATAGCAGATGGATGCCAACAATTGGCATTTCGGCATCTGGAAATATTGGTTTGGCCTATAACGTTTCAAGCGGCACTACGTATCCTTCGCTTCGTTACACAGGAAGAAAAGAATGCGACCCCTTGAATACGATGACCGAACCGGAAACGGTAATAGTTGCCGGAACCTCACCAAATGGCTCGAACAGATACGGCGATTACAACGCTCTTGGATTGGATCCTGTTGATGGAGAAACATTTTACATGACCGGAATGTACAACCCTAATTCTGGAGGCCGTACACGCATTGGTGCATTCAGCATTGATCTTTGTGCTCAATTTCCAGAGGTCGAATTTGATGCTGTGATCTTTGATGTAAACGAACCGGACGCTACAGTTGCAGCAAGCTCTTGTTTGGATTATCAGATAATTACTATACCAATGTCAATTGGAGTTGCACCAAGTGCTAATGCCGATATTACGGTTGTTGTTACAGGTGGAACAGCTACTTCTGGAGTTGATTTTGTTTTGAACAATCCATCATTCACACTAAACAGTGGCTCAATGACCGGTTCGGTTGAAGTATGGGTATATAATGATAACATTGTAGAAGGTACAGAAACCATCACCCTTGGATATACTTTAAATGCAAACGGTGGGAATGCATATCCTGGTCCGGCAAATCAGCTGGCAGATATTACGATCAATGATGACGACCTGGACCCTACATCTATGTCTGTTCCAATAACTGTTTTATCGTACGGGTTTGAATCTGGCTTTGGTACATTCAGCACTGTAAATCCTTCTACCAATACACCATTTCAAATTTCAAACGTTGCGGGTACTCCCGGAGGTGCATTTACAGTAAATGCCTCAAACACAACAAATTTTGCCTGGGTGGATGACGACGATTGCGATTGCGATCAGGACAGTGTGAACCTCGTCTTTCCTTCAGTAGATTTAACCGGATTCTTATCGGCCAGTCTTAACTTCGATTCTTATTTCGAAGACAACACGTATCTGAATATTACTGAAGATGCAGATCTTTATATTTCCGTTGGCGGAGGCCCAAATCAGGTAGTTGGACCATTGGTTGCATCAGGTGTTGACGGTCCATGGATCACACAAAATTTTGATTTAACTCCTTATGTAGGCAACAACAATGTTGTGCTTACGGTAAACTACAGCGATGGCGGTGGCTGGTTGTACGGATTAGCTGTAGATGATGTTTTAATAACCGGAAACGGCCCTATCGGTGTTCAAACCGCAATAAATACCGGTTCGAGTCAAACTGCCGATCTCGGACCAAATGCAATAGTTAATTTTTACGATCCGTCAACGAGCAACGTAATGATGACATTGGAGAATACCTCCTCATTCGATTACGGTTGCGTCACAGTTGAAGTGGATAGAGCCGGAACATCTGCTCTACAGTTCAATACAGCAACAACAGCAGATTATTTGCATTCCAAAACATTCTCTGTTACGCCGACTAATAGTAATCCAGGTGGAACGTATAACGTTACACTGTTTTATGAGGAAGCCGAAGTAGCCGGTTGGGAAACTGCAACAGGAAACAGCAGAAACAATGCCGAAATAGTTAAGGTCGCAGGAGCGAATCAAATCAATGATGTAACGCCGGCAAATGCCGCTTCATATAACATTGCGAGTAGTGGGTCAGCCTTGGGTGCATTTTACGCAGACGTAACATTCACAGGAACTTTCAGCACCGGATTTTCAGGATTTGGCGTTGGCGTGTATAACCCAGGGGCACCGGTTGCACCTACAGCAAATTTCACAGCAAACAGCACCACAACATGTGAGGGAGGTTCAATTTCATTTACGGATCTTTCCGGAGGAGCACCTACTTCATGGGCATGGGATTTTGGAGACATGGGTACTTCTACCCAGCAAAACCCTACCCACATATACGCAACTGCCGGGACATATACCGTTACTTTAACGGTAACAAATACCCAGGGATCAGACGTACAAACATTCGTGTCTTACATAACAATTACTACCGGAGTAACTTATTCTCAAACTGTTGAAATATGTCCTGGAGGAAGTGTTACTGTGGGCTCAAGTACATACACCTCGGCTGGAACGTATACAGATGTGCTGGCATCAGGTGGGTGCGATAGTACGGTTATAACAACAGTGGCCATGTTGCAGGCAACAAGCGCAACACAGAATATTGCAATTTGTCAGGGGGCAAGCTATACAATTGGCACAAGTACATATACCTCGGCTGGAACGTTTACTGATGTGCTGACCAATGCTGCCGGATGCGACAGTACAGTGACGACAAATCTAACGGTCAATCCACTACCCACTGTTTCAATTACACCGGCTTCAATTGATCCGCTCTGCACGTATGAAGATCCCGTTTCACTTGTGGGAACTCCTTCAGGGGGGACATTCAGTGGTGCTGGCGTTTCAAGCAATACATTTTCTCCCGCAACGGCTGGAGTAGGAACACACATTATCACCTATTCATATACCGATGGAAATGGTTGCACCAATACTATTGACCTGTCCGTTCAGGTAAATGACTGCGCCGGAATCCCGGAGCAATCATTAGAAGGTGTGAGTCTGAATCCAAATCCAAACGATGGTACTTTCGTTATTACCGGATTGAAGAAAAACACTAAATTCCAGATTTATGATGAAAGAGGAAGACTGGTTTTAGAATCCATAGTGGAATCGGATGAAATGGAAATCAAAATGCCGGTTGTCAACAATGGTATTTATTACCTTCGGGCAACTATAGATGGTAAAGAAGGAGGTCTTAAATTTCTTATTGCGCGTTAATTTAGAGAAGCAAAAATAAACCAGAAAAGCCGAGACTGTCCGTCTCGGCTTTTTTTAATTGAGAGAAGCAGGCTTCTGATTGACCTTACGGGAATTGGTTATTGTTTCTATCTTTGGCTGCTAACACAAAAATATAAGACACCTATTACATTTGTCTTTTATGCAATCTAAACAAAGCGATAAAGTATCCTTGTGGTATTTATTTATCACCTTTCTGAAAATCGGCTCTGCTGCTTTTGGTGGTTTCATGTCGCTTATTGCAGTTGTGCAGTACCAGCTCGCAGAACGCGACAAAGTCATAAAAAGTGAGGCTGTTTTAGACGGGATCTCTTTAACGAGTATTTTGCCCGGACCGATGGCCGTTAATACGGTTGCGTATATTGGTTATCAGCTACGCGGAACTGCAGGGGCTCTTGTAAGTATGCTGGGAGTTATCATACCCTCTTTTATTCTTATTTGCACACTTTCGCATTTTTATTTTGAATACGGCCAATTCGAAGAAGTTAAAGCCGCATTCAAGGGTGTCTTACCCGCAGTTAGTGGAATAATCCTAGGGATCGCATATAAAATGGGGCGCAAACATATAAAAGATTACAAGCAGGTGATCATGGCAATATCTGCAACACTAATATTGTTATTTGTTGGTGGGTTCTGGACGACCTTTATTATCCTATTTGCCGGTGGGCTAATCGGGTACCCTATGTACCACAAACAATTCCCGAAACAAACAAAAAAGTATTCGATAAAGCCAATTCAATTTTTATGGCCCGTACTTTTGATCATTGTTTGCCTTTCTATAATCCCCCTTACAGATTTGTACTCCCGGGAATCGGGAGCTGAATTAGGAGATGGGTTCTCTCTTCTGGGGACATTCAGCTAAATAAGCATTAGTCTTTTCGGTGGTGGATACGTTTTCCTTCCGGTGATGCAGGAAATTATTGTAGAGCACCATAATTGGGTCTTACCTCAGGAATTTGCGGATGGAATTGCTCTTGGTCAAATCACACCGGGCCCTATAATGATCACGGCCACATTCGTTGGGTACAAAGTTCTCGGATTATGGGGCGCGCTTATTGCCACCATTGGTATGTTCCTCCCCCCAGGTTTACTCACTATATATTGTGCGCGGTTTTTTGATGCGATACGTTCTTCTTCTGTTATTCAGGCAGCTTTTAAAGGAGTGCGCCCTGTAGTTATTGGTATGATTTTGTCTGCGGCCTTTATTATAGGAAAAGATCTGGATCTTTCGTGGCAATCGTTCGCTATCGGGATTTCCGTACTAGGCCTTTCGGTGTTTACTAAAGTCCATTTGATTTACCTTATATTTGCATCTGGAATTCTTGGATTTATTTTATTCTAAACTGGGATACAATGGGAAAAATACACGGAATACAATTCATCGGAACCCAGCGATCGGGATCTAATTTACTACGGGTAATGCTGAATCAGAAGGAGCAGATTGTTGCTCCG
>JAAZYJ010000092.1 GCA_014239715.1 Flavobacteriales bacterium | reverse complement strand
TCGGCTTTAAGGAAATATTGGATTGACTGGTTGAACATACTTGAGGCTGTCACGAGATCTTCCAGTTCATAGAACATTTTTCCGCTATGGTAATAGGACATGCCGATCACGCTGTCATTCCCATAGGATTTTGAATCCAGGATCAATTTGCTTGCATAATCCAGAGCGGCGTTTTGTTTGTGTCCGACAACGAGAAGGTCAACGTAGATCATCTTGTACATCAAAGCATTTGTAGTATCCGCCAGTTCGTATGAAGTGCTCACAAGATCATTGATCTTCTGGTCCATTCCCGCTGTATCCAGCACATTGATTCTGGAGACCATCGGCTTGTATCGCTCATTCGGCTGGGTCTGGCCCCACGTGAAGCTCGGGGTCAGGACAAACAAGCTGAGGAACAGATACTTATATATATGTTTCATTCCATTCAGATTCGAATTCCCATCACACACACATCATCAATTTGTTCCAGCTCACCTTTCCAGGCTTCGAAGGCCTGTTCGAGCTGTTGTTTTTGTTCTTGCATGCTCTCGTTTTGCATTGAAAGCAACAATTTTTTGAAATTTACAGATTTTAATTTTTTGCCCTTTTCCCCGCCGAACTGATCAGAGTACCCGTCTGAGAAAAGATAGATGGTATCTCCTTTATTTACTTGCAGCCGATGTGTTGTAAAAGGGAGCTGCTCCCCGAATTTGCCAATGGGCTGCTTGTTGGCTTTGGTCTCTTCCAGCTCCGCTCTATCTCTTCGGATGATCCATAGCGGATTGTGTGCGCCGGCATAGCAAAGCACATCTCCCTCCAAGCTACAAAGAGCAATGTCCATACCGTCCATTACCTCTTCCTCACTTTTTCCTAGCTCGTCAATAACGAAATCGCGCGTCCTGTCCAGGATCTGCCCGGGATCAGTCAGGTCATGATCTCTGACCGCTTTGTTGAGCCCGTTGTTGCACAGCACAGACATCATCGCGCCCGGGACCCCGTGACCGGTGCAGTCGGCTGCGGCGAAGAGCACCTTATTTTTATGGGATTCGATCCAGTAAAAATCTCCGGCTACTATGTCTTTGGGTTTGTACAGAACAAAATAATCCGGAAGTAGGGCCTTCAAAGTATCGCCCTGAGGAAGTATGGCGGATTGGATACGTTTGGCATATTGCAGCGAGTCCGTGATGTCTTTGTTTTTTATCTCGAGTTCAACCTTTTGGATCTCAACTTCATTTTTCTGTTCTGAAATGATCTTGTTCGATCTCTTTTTAGCGCGAAATGCCAGCAACATCAATGCTAAAAGAATGACTGCCAAAACCGCTCCAATTATGGAGATGTCCCGTTGAAATGTTTTGGTGCGATTCTCAAGACCGGCCTTCTCCAGGCTGATCTGCTGTATTTCTAGAGCCTTGTCTTTTTGATCACTTTCAAATTTTTCTTTCATCTGAATAATTGCCTCGTCTCTTTCCAGATCGTAAAGTGAATCTTTGATCTGAACTGATTTGTGGAGGACGTCCACCGCTCTTTGAAATTCTTTACTTCTGTACAATAGTTCAGAGTAGTTCCTATAACCCTGGGCAAGTAAGCTTTTTGCGTTGAATTTTATCAGTGTATCGAACGCATCGTTGTACAATTCGTCTGCTTTTTCGAATTGACTTTGTTTGGTTAAACTAGTCCCCAGGATCATCATCGCTTTAGCTTCCATAACAGGCGATTCCAGCTCGCTGAACAGCTCAATGCATTGTTCTGCGAGCTCAGCTCCTTTGAGACTGTCTCCATAATTTACTTCAATTGTTGCCAGCCTCAGTTTGATTCCGGCCAGGCCACTTTTATGGCCTATCCCCTCGTAAATTTCAAGCACCTCATTGAATTTCTGTCGTGCCTCAGCAATTCTGCCGCTGGCCCCATAAATTCCTGCCAAATTTTGAAGCTGCAATGCATAGCTTTCGGTCAGCTCCAGCTCTTTGTAAATGGAACAGCTTTTTTCTATGTTACTGATGGCATTATCGACATCACCCAATTTTATGTGCACGATCCCGATATTCCCATAGATGGATGCCATGCTTTCGCGATCGCCCAGCTTTTCGTTGAGCTCATTGGCTGTAACGTAATGGTCAAGGGCTTGGGCGTAGTCTTCCTTACCATAATAAACCGCCCCGATGTTGATCGTAAGGCCAATGATCAGATCATCTAGTTCATTCTTTTCAGCGAGCTGCAATGCTTCTGTATACTTTTCTAAAGCCTCATCAAAATCGTTTTGTTCAGCTGCTAGGTTGGAGTAAGTGTTCAGTACTCCAATTACTCCTCGGGCATAGTTAATATTTCGGTATTGTGCCAATGCCCTTTTCAGGCAAGAGTCCGTTTCGATGAGCATACCCTGCTGATCAAACATCCAACCTCTGACATGATCGATCTTTGCCTTGCCTTTCAGGTAGTTTTCCTGCTCAGCCATTACGGAGGCATCCTGTAAAAGCTCTGATGCTTTTGAAAGGTCGATGTTTTGATAATGAATTGCGAGGTCCAGGATGGCGTCAATTTGACTCTCGCCTTCAGAACTGGTAATGATTCTTTCGAGACTGTCAACGACCTGAGATTGCGTGTTCAATTGCAAGCATACGATGAACAGTAAAAGTGCAGTTCGTATCAAGTAGGGTTTTTTCATATTAGAAAATTAAGTCAATTTACGGTATTGTTCATTGGAATAAATTCCTGCTTCTCGCATTCCGGTTGCTTAGCTTCCGGCATAAAGTGCCTTACTCTGGTCAGATCGGAAGCTTCGTTTGCGG
>JAAZYJ010000093.1 GCA_014239715.1 Flavobacteriales bacterium | reverse complement strand
GTAATAAGAGGTTGATAATGTCACAGGAGTTCCTCCTGCCAGAGTAGACAGATCGATGACCAGTAACCCGTTATTTGCCTCGGTGGTGATGAAAGCGTGATCGTTCCAGACTTTCATGTCTCTCCATATTGAGTTCATGCCCGGCTCATAGAATACTTCAGAAGCTGTTGCAGGGTTCGTCACATGACATACCGAGGTGCCATTTTCAAGGCCAACAATAGCATATTCGTTCCCTGAACCATCTACATATCCCCATACGTCGCTCAGGTCTTTGTTCCCGTGCATAGAGTACAGGTCGATGTACCCAAGCTGTGTTAAGTTAAGCTGTGCGAGTATCGGTGATACGGAAAATAAGAGTAAGGCAAGCGAGCAAATTGCAAGTGATATATTTTTCATTTCAAGTGATTGTGTTTACTTAATGCGCTGCAATATAACGGATTGTTCTATTTAAATGAGAACTAAATCGACTTAATATTGGAAAGTTGAAGATCCCTTGCACTTATTCAAACCGGCTCTAAAAAAGAATTTGCATCCTTACTTAACTCACTTAACTAAAGGTCGTTTTCCCTCATCAGCTGAAGATAATCATATTGCAGATCCTCATGAAGCTCGTCAATTCTTTTACGGATCTTTTCTATCTGCCTGTTGTATAAATTGCTAATTAATACGCTCCTTTCAATTCTGATATCCGAGCGTTTCAGGTTCAGGCAATAGTGAATTCTAACCTCTACCTCTGTTTCCTTGTTCCCGGAATACTTAATAAATCGGTCCGTGTATCGAAGCACCTTCCGCAATCCTTTTTTTGCAAAATAGGTGTTTGATGTATTGATCTTCCCGAACTGAGTCGAGATTTCCTCTTTTAAGTTCTCTACATACAGCCCCTCATTGTCAGATTGTCTGAGCAAGTAGGTAAGGAACTCCTTATTTTCTTTTTTGAATTTGGCCAGCTTTAAGCACAGCCCGATCAGGTTTTCAGGTGTCTGGTCCTTCAAATCCTTGCTCAGCTCGTTAATTGATGCAGGTTTCACGATCTAATCTGAATTACGCTCAACCTAAAAACAGTGACAGTTGTTGAATCCGATTCCATTTTAGCCTAGGGGATGTCAATAAGTTCCACATCAAAGATCAACACTTGATTCGCCGGAATGGAGCCTGTTCCGGTTGGACCATACCCCAATGCTGAAGGGACTAACAGTGTTCCATTCCCTCCTTCTTTAAACTTCGGTATACCCAACGTCCAACCTTCGATCACGTTTTGCAGATTGAACGTAATGCCGGTCGATGGACTTTCGTCAAATAAACTACCATCCGTAAAGTAGCCAATGTAGGCAACCGTTACATTTGAAGTGGCAGACGGATAAGCACCTGTCCCGAGCTGGTCGATCACATAGTACAGCCCTTCATCTGTTCTCGAGGCTGTAAGCCCCATCGATTCAACATAGTCTAAAATGATCTGTTCGTCTTCCTCAGCTTGCTTTTTTGCTCGTCTTTTTTCGCAAGAAATCACCGAGAAAGAAACCAGCACCAACAAAATCAGCACCCTATTTGAAAGTAGTTTCTTCATACACAGTTTGGTTATGGATGCAAAGTTAAGCAAAGCGTGCAAAACTTTCGGCTATACCAACTTTTATGTGCAAAATTCGATTATCTGCGAATCAGAATCTACAGACTTCTCTATCTTTGACACCGACCATAAGACTATCGTTCATGACACGTCAATTCTCAATTCATTCGGACATTTCGAAAGCAGAAACGCTTCCCGCTTTTTTTTATACGGATCAGCAGGTTTTTGATGCTGTCAGAGAGAAGGTATTTTTGAGCTCCTGGCAATGGATCGGGGATACTAACCTTGTTCCTTTTGCCGGTCACGTCCATCCCTTTGTGCTATTGGATGGATATTTGACAGAGCCCATGGTTCTCGTTAAAAATGATGATGATGATATCAGCTGTATGACCAACGTTTGCACTCATCGTGGCAATCTGGTCGTCCAGCAGGCCGGTAAGGTTAGAAAATTATCGTGCTTGTACCACGGCAGAAGGTTTGACCTGAATGGCAATTTCGAATTCATGCCTGAGTTCGATAAAGCAAAAGATTTTCCGAGACCCTGCGATCATCTGCACAAGTTCAAAACGGAACAGTGGGGACCCTTCATTTTTGCCGGCTTAAACCCCGCGTTCGAGCTTGCTCCGGTGATCGAGAAAATGAAGGAGCGTGTCGGATTCTTACCGTTGAGCGAATTTAAGGAAGACACTCTACTGTCACGTGAATATCTGGTCAATGCTCATTGGGCCTTATATTGCGACAACTACCTGGAGGGATTTCATATCCCATTCGTGCACAGCGACTTGAATCAAACCCTCGATTATGGAGCTTATACAACCTTACTCGAAGACTATATGAGCCTACAGATCGGATATGCAGACGAAGGTGTGGAAACCTTTGATCTGCCGGAGGGCCACCCAGATTTCGGCAGCGAGGTCGCGGCCTATTATTTCTGGGTTTTCCCGAATATGATGTTCAATTTTTACCCATGGGGCCTTAGTGTTAATATCGTAAAACCCATTAGTCTTGAAAAGACAAAGGTTCAGTTCATCAGCTACGTGTACGACAACAGTAAAATTGAAGCCAGTGCAGGCGCTGTTCTGGACAAAGTAGAGAGAGAAGATGAATTTGTTGTAGAAGGAGTTCAAAAAGGCGTCAGGTCCAGCTTTTACAACGCAGGCAGGTTTTCTCCTGATCGGGAACAGGGCGTTCATCATTTTCACAAACTGCTTGCTGAATTTTTAAATCAATGAGCCCATCTAGCGGGCATCAACAATTCTCTGGACAACCTTCTGAACGTCTTTATAAAAGGTTCGTTCATTGTAAAAGGTCAAGATCAGGCTCCCCCCTTTCTCAATGGGTTTGAGGCCATTGCCTTCATACCACACCAGCTTATCGGGAATCTGATCCAGATACTTTTCAGAATTCGTCATACCTAAATGTTCCCAAATATAGATGGCATTTGTATTCACATTCAGGATAGTGAAATCCGGGAACAACGTCTTGTCAGCACCGGAAAATGAGGCTTCGTATTCGACATGTAAACTTTTCTGTTCCAGCAAAAAATTGTAGATATGCAATTCCTGCTTCGACACCAGCATCTCACCATTAGCCGCCATGTGTTGCTTAAGTCTTTTATTGTTGGGATTAGAGCTGAGCGTATAATCTGCTCTAACAATTATCTCTGAGGTGGGTTTGAAACTCATAACTGGCCCGTGCTTAAAACATCTGATTTTAACATTACCACAAACGGAAATCAACATCGATCACTTCTACCCTGTTCGTTGGCTGTTGTTTTCCGCTGGTTAGCTCCTTGACCTGTGTACTTACATACTTATTGATCTCGCTCATCATAACTTTTCTGTCCCCGTTCATATCAGCACTTCCGTTTTTAAGCCCGTTCAACAAACAGTAGGTAAAAACTCCGTTGTTCCACTGGTCTCCTTCCATGGCGTACTCGGTTCCACCGGCAGAGGATATGATCATTGCGCCGCTACTCTTTCGTATGTCTGTGAATAATTCTTTCATCAATTCGAAGCTGTTATGCAGCCCCACCTGCTTCAATCCGGATGACCCGACTGCTCTGAAGACAACGTTCTCGTGTGCGGTTTCCGTATTGTCGGCCAATGCCACCTCTTCCTTGTCAATTTCGCCACTGTGACACGCGTCAATAAGCATTAATTTATTTCTTGC
>JAAZYJ010000356.1 GCA_014239715.1 Flavobacteriales bacterium | reverse complement strand
TTGGAATAATATAGTCGCCCTTGAAAAAGGAGATCAGTTGCCGTTTTGTTGTCACCTTTATTCCTTTGTGCAAATAATGACCTTCATACGGACGATTGGCAGTTCTATGATCTTGAATGAAGTAGGCCGTGGTCATAATGGTTGAATCAGATTTCAGCCTCGTCATTTTGACACCATTTTTCTCTAACCTTTCATGAACTTCTTTCCATGCTTGTGGTAAAATGTAATGAGACGGCTTGTTCACTGCAACCACAGGGCTGTATTTATTATAGTATTTGATCTTCTTCGTCCATGGTTTATCTCGGTTGTATCTGAACGTTTCTAATCCTGTTACATTGCTTTTGTAGTATTCTGTTTCGTATCCCATGAACTGTATCATCTCGTAATGTGTCGTGTCTAATTTCCAATCTAATGGGAAGACATTTTTTGCAGAATCATCTTCAAATGCCCTTTTCCTTGCCCTTAGTATTTCAGTACTGCTCTTATTGGCGTAGTCCTGTATCACCTTCAAGAATTCGTATGTGCTTTGAACTCGGTCTGCAAATGGCTTCCACATATGAGTTTCTGTAGTAAACCCAATTGTATTGAATAGAGAGGCATAGCCCGTGCAGTATCGAGGGGATTCCATATAAGCATAGATGCCCGAATCAGGTGTTGCCTGCATCGTGTTAACATATGGGCAAATTGGGTATCCTTTTTGCTTCATTTCCTCTTTCAATAAAGGAAGAAGCTTTGACCTAACCCGCGTGCTCAATTGTGGATTCAGCTTGTCCAGCTGAGTTGTCAAGAGTGTCATTGTGTATTGATAGTCAGCACCATTGGAAGTGTGCGTGTCAACAAGAATATCGGGGTCAAGAAAGTGAAATATCTCGGCAAAGATCATTGCATTTTCAGAATCCATTTTTATGAAATCCCGATTCAGGTCTAAGTTCCTGGCATTTCCTCTGAAACCATAATTTTCCGGGCCATTCTGGTTGGCTCTGCTGCAACAGCCTCTGTTAAGTGCCCCTCCAACGTTGTATAAAGGGATTATCCCTATAACAGTATTTGAGGTTCGTTGACTGTAATTGGTGTCTTTTAACAGGTCATTTGCGAAATTGATACTTGCATCAACACCACATGGCTCACCAGGATGTATGCCATTATTGATTAATAAAACTGTTCTATTTTGGTAGACCGATCTATTAAATTGACGCGTTGGATCGATGATGAAAATATGCAGAGGTTTCCCGCAGTCTGCATTGCCCATTTCAATCAACTTTGCATCATCAAATCGATCGTCAAGTTTTTGGTAGGCTTCAATGGTCTTTTCATACGTTAGGGTATGATTTCTTTTATATTCCTGGATGTTTATTTGTCCTATACAAAGAATAGATCCAAACAAAGTGATTGATAATGAAGTGATGAGTTTTTTCATTGATTAGTCGTCATGCTGGCGTCCTTTTATTTTTTTCGTTCGATGCGCATCATTATCTTTTTTGATCTCTTGATCAAGTTTTAATGAAATGGATTTATCCAACAACTCCGATAGTTCAGGCTTTCCGGCTTTTATCCAGGCAGTATACCACAGACTGCCAACCGCAAGAATAGACCTCCTCATCCTTCGTTCGACCATTCCATTTAATCTGGCGTCGTACGCTCGAGTAAATTCTTGTGAGTATACTTTCATTGTAACCGCACCTCTGTTCTCATAGCTGTATTTCTTGTCTGAATCGAATTCGTTGGTAAGCTCGCGCTCAAATCTAAGTACACTATCCAGTGCAACATGACTCGTTTCAACAATACTCCATGCGAAATCTAATGGGGTTTCAATGTACTTTGCATTTCCTACAAAATAATCCCACTCTTCGGCAATCACTTCAGGAACCCTTGATTCCCAGAAACCGTGAATACCATATTGTCCGGTCAGCTGGCCGTTGTAGTTCAATGTGGTATGTAGCGGAACATGTGCATCTCCAACATAATGTCCTAAATCGGCAGATAAGCGCAGAATAAGATCTAAATTTTTTTCTTT
>JAAZYJ010000094.1 GCA_014239715.1 Flavobacteriales bacterium | reverse complement strand
GCCAAAGTGGTCATAACTATCGGGCCGTTCGTGAAAACAGACGTTTGGGAAAAGGTGGATGCGGTAAGACATGATGTGCCGGATCTGCAGCACGTTGTCACAGTAAACATGTCCAATTACCTCAGAGGAATTAAAAAGAGTATAGTCAAGGCAATTTGCTTGTTCAAAAACAAAGGGCAGATCCGTTCAAACCAGCACATTCATGATTACCGAACAATTGTCAATCGGTTTCCGAAAAACAAACTGGAGGCAGAAGTTAATATCAATCCAGCTGATCCGGCGGCTTATTTTCATACAGGAGGAACTACAGGAAGACCTAAAATTGCGATACAGACACAGGAGAACATCTGTTTTGACTGCTGGTCTACGGGTCATAACCTGAATACGACCATGGATGAATTCAATGTGTATGGCGGATTGCCGCTGTTCCATGTTTTTGGAGCCATGGTCATGTTGTCTATGTGCTGGGCAGGTAGCGGGCACCTGGTTTTAGCCGGCCCCAAAGGTTTCCGGGGTGAAGGCGTTCTTTCTAATTTCTGGAGAACCATTGGTCATTATCGAATCAATGTGCTGGCAGCTGTCCCTGCTGTTTACGGCATGCTGAATGAATTTGCTGGAGCAGATGCAAGAAGCAGTGGATTGAAGTTTGCGATCAGCGGAGCGGCACCACTCCCGGTAGAGGTAATGAAAAAATTCAAGACGAATACGGGTATAGAAATACTTGAGGGCTATGGGTGCACTGAAGGGACTTGCATGGTGGCAGTTAACCCTCCATACGGCAAAAGAAAGCTTGGATCCGTTGGGTTTCCCATTCCTTTTACTCAGGTAAAGGTGCTGAAACAAGGGAAAGACGATGCCTGGGAAGAGACCAAGCCCAATGAGATCGGATCGGTTTGTATGCAGGGGAAGCATGTGTTCAAGGGCTATCTGGAAGATGAAGACAATCGATCTGTCTGGATCGATCATTTGGGCGAACGCTTCTTCAATACGGGTGATCTTGGAAAGTACGATAGCGATGGATACTTATGGCTGACAGGCAGGTCCAAAGAGCTCATCATCAGAGGAGGCCATAACATTGATCCGCTGAGCATAGAGTCGCCATTTTATGAACATGTCGCCGTTGAGCTGGTAGCAGCGGTAGGAAGGCCCGACGAAAGGGTCGGAGAGCTGCCTGTAGTCTACGTGCAGCTAAGGTCCGGAGCAATAGCTACACCGGAAGAGTTGTTCGTTTTTGTGTCTTCAAGAATACATGAAAAGTCAGCATTGCCGAAGGAGGTCATGATCATTGATGAAATGCCAATGACCACAATAGGTAAGATATTCAAACCGGAGCTATGTAAGCTTGAGATCATAAAAGCCTGTGAAGGTGCGCTTCAAGGCAGAGTCGACAGGGTAACGATAAGCGTGATCAATTCAAAATCGACAGGCTATACTGCATTGATTCATGATCAGGCAGGTGATCAAGGAGATCAGATTAGTGCCCTGTTATCAAATTTTTCTTTTGCGAACAAAATCACATGATTAACTGTTTAAGCGGTTAAATGTATACGTATTAACAGTATTTTTGCCGCGATGAAGCACCCGAAGAAACTGAGCTTCCTGATCCTACTTGCCGTTGCCACTTTTACATGCGCGTGTGTTTGGAATTTACAGTACCTTGAAGTGGATTATAATTTTGAGAAATTCTACCCTCAAAACGACCCGGAAACAACATTCTTTGAAGAACATCGGAAGAAGTTTTCTTCTGATAATGATTTCCTTTTAGTCGCTATAAAAAATAATGAAGGCGTTTTCAGAAAAGACTTTTTGCTTCAGGTAAAGGAAGTTCTGGCTGATATTGACACCATACGACATGTAGATACGGTAATTTGCCTTACCATAATGAACAAGCTACTCGTCAATGATTTCGGGAAGTGGAAGATCCCATATATCAATTACGACAACTTGGATTCGTTGGATAATGATTCCATTTGGATATCGAAAACGCCGGACGTTTATGGTAATTTGATCTCCAGGGATTACAAAACGCTGTCTGTTTTTGTAAAACATAAGGACTACCTGTCTGCATCCGGGTGTTTAGATCTTTCTGCATCCATGGCGGCAATTAAACAGAAACATAATTTCGACGAGATGCATGTAGCGGGCCGCTCGGTGGGACAAACGTATTATGTTGGTTTAATGAAAAGTGAACTGGAATTCTTTACGATAGCTTCTTTTATATTGCTTGTTCTTTTTTTGATATTGGCTTTTAGGTCCTGGTGGGGTATTTTGCTTCCGGTAATTGTAATTGTGATCTCTGTCATTTGGACCCTTGGAATAATGGCTATACTCGGAAAGCCGATCAACCTTGTTCTAACGGTATTACCTACAATTATTTTCGTTGTAGGCATGAGTGATGTAATTCACATTGTGTCGAAATACATAGAGGAGCTTAGGAAAGGCACCTCCAAAATACCCGCGTTGAAGATCACGATCAGAGAAGTAGGCATGGCGACATTACTTACGTCGATCACCACAGCTGTAGGGTTTCTAACCCTATATTCATCGCGGGTGGGACCGATCAAAGATTTCGGTCTGTATGTAGCCATGGGTGTCATGGTAACTTTTGTATTGTCCTTCTTGGTCTTGCCATCCATGTTTGCTTTGATCCCGGCTCCACGAATATCAAGAAAACGATCAGAGGGTACCTTCTGGACAAAAACGCTAAGGAAGTCTTTCCTATGGACCATTCGAAATCAAGCTAAGGTAGGTTGGATCAGTTTTGCTGTATTGATTTGTTCTTTGGCCGGCATGAGCTACCTTCAGGTGAACAATTATTTACTTGAAGATTTGAAAGATGATGACCCAATGAATCAGAGCTTCATGTTTTTTGATGAACACTTCTCCGGTGTGAGGCCAATGGAAATCTCAGTTGCCTGCACAAATGGATCTTTGCTGACTCCGCAAAACCTCCGCGCCCTTGATTCTTTGGATCAGCTTATCGTATCAATTTATCCTAACGAATCATCAGTTTCACTTTTAACCATTATCAAGGCGATCAACAGGATACAAAAAGGAGGCGCTAATGTGCATTATAAGGTGCCGGAATCAGACAAGGAGCTTTTAAAAATAATTGGCCGGTTAAAAAGTAATATCCCGGCAGAATTACGACTGAAATATCTATCTGAAGATGAAATGTCAGCTCGCTTCAGTTAACCCGTTCCTGACCTGGGAGGCAATATGTACAGATCATTAAACAAGGAGTTCACTGCTCAGAATGAGGGTCGTTTTTCACAATTTGATATTTCTCACACGGGCACAGCCTATTTAATAGATAAGAACAATCAGTATTTATCCACGAGTATGATCTGGAGCTTGTTGATCGCCTTCTCTGTGATCGCATTGATCGTTGGGGCACTGTATCGTTCTGTGAAAATGGTGTTGATCAGTCTTCTGCCCAATGTTTTTCCGTTACTATTGATCGCCGGCATAATGGGATGGCTTGGTATAGACATTAAGGTTAGCACATCTATATTGTTCACCATAGCTTTTGGGATCGCGGTAGACGACACCATTCATTTTATAAGTAAGCTGAAACTGGAACTCAACAAAGGTGTCTCGCTAGTGTTTGCCTTAAGGAGAACATATATGTCGACAGGAAGGGCAATTGTACTTACCACAGGAGTGCTTTGCGCAGGATTCTTAACGCTGGTCTTTTCAGATTTTCTGGGGACTCTTTATATGGGATCACTGATCAGTCTAACCCTGATCTTCGCATTACTTTCTGACCTGTTTTTACTGCCGATACTGATCTTGCGGTTTTACAAGGTTACTACTGTTAAGAAAGATCAATTGCCCAAGAAGGGTCAGAAAGTTTCTTTCTTCTCTACAGATCCGCTTTCGGAATAGAATTTCCAGGTGCCTATCTTTCTGTAATCGTAGATCTTCTTATCGTAAATAAGGCTGCCCTCAAGCTTTTTTGCACCGGCTGCATAGAATTCGTTCTGAGTGAATTCCAGTTTCTTTTTATTGATCATTTCAAATAATACTTCCGGCTTACCATCTTTGAAATACGATCTCTTCGCAACATGGTAATCGAAGCTTTTGTGGTACTCTTCGTA
This sequence comes from Flavobacteriales bacterium, assembly GCA_014239715.1. The sequence continues at coordinate 7,655 of JAAZYJ010000094.1, read as the reverse complement.
ATACTCCAGCTGCCCGCTTTCATAGTAATCAGACCAAACCATAGGTGTTGCTTCTACATACTTGACTTCTGATTTCAGTGTGCCTGATCTGTAAAACAACTTGGCTAGCGCTGAAAATGTATTGACCCCTTTGAATTCTCTTTCGATGGCCCCATTAGGATAAAAGTTCTTATAGACCTTAAGCTGTCCGTCAACATAATATCCTTTATGTACAACACTTCCATTCTCGTATTTATCCGTTACCCAACCGTTACAGGCATACCCGTCACACATCCTGGTTGAATCTCCGTCCAGCATTGGGTTCAATGCTTCATACATTGTAATGCCATAGACGTCGTCAATAACATCTTCAGTGTATACTTTTTTCTTTTTTATTTGTTTGTCAAGTTTCGTTGTGACCTGAGCAAAATACATGGGCCCACAGAATACTGTAAGGAGTAGGAATAGACTAAAATTTTTCATTGTGTTAGTAATTATTTTGGCAATAAAGTGGTTTTCTTGGCGCTGATGCTCTGCAATTTACAAAAAAATCGACAAATTGTCAAGATACAATAGTGGCGGAAAAAGCTAAAATGACTTATTCTGACTTTGCTATTTTAATCCCGAAATAGCCAAAGGTCATGGTCATGACAGGGCTGATCAGGTTGAAAAAGCAGTACATCCAGTATTCACCGGTGGCTATTCCTAAAACTCCTGACTGATAGGCTCCACAAGTATTCCAGGGAATCAAAACGGAGGTTACTGTTGCCGAATCTTCCAGCGTTCTGCTCAGATTCTGAGGTGCAAGTCCTTTTTCCTTATACGCTTCGGCAAACATCTTACCGGGTACTACGATCGCCAGATACTGATCGGATGCTGTTGCGTTAAATCCGAGACAGGTCAGACTGGTAGAAGCGATCAATCCGCCAACGGACCTTGCTGTAGAGAGGATCATAGAAGAAAGCTTTCGCAACATGCCGGTTACTTCCATAGCGCCACCAAATGACATTGCGCAAAGGATCAGGAAAATGGTGTTCAACATTCCAGCCATACCTGTTGTTTCCAGAAGGTCATCTACCTCCTGTACGCCGGTAGGTACTACCGTACTTGCAACCATTGCATCAACTATTGTTCTGTAAGAATTTTCAGCGAATCCCGAACGAACCATGTTGAATGTTACATTTTCCAGTAGCTCTTTACTTTCTGCAAGGTTGACCACAAAGTTACTTTCCGCGAGTTCGTTGTCCAGGGCAGGGTAGGATATGGATCCACGGCTTATCAGAAGCCCATCTTTTTCAATTTCCAAGCTTATTTCTTCTGCACTGCTTGAAGCATCCCAGGTAAGACCTTCTGTACCATCAGACCATTTGATCACGTAGCCCTCCTTATCGAAGCTTGCGACAATCTGCTGTCGGGCACTTTGAGAAGCGATAATATCACCCTGGAACAGCATCGCGAAAATACCACCCAGCAATACGCCTCCAAGTAATGCCGGTATTGCAGGGACTTTCAGAATGATCATGATGACAACGGCAACTGGAACCAGGAATAACCAAGGCGTTATATTAAATGTCGAATCCAGCGCAACGAGGATGTTGTTGATCTGATCTACATTTCCTTCCGTACTCGTTGTGAAACCCCAGACGAGAAATACGATCAGCGTTATGGTGATTGAAGGAACGGTTGTCCACATCATATATTTAATGTGTGTAAACAGATCGGTCCCTGCCATGGCAGGAGCTAAGTTCGTGGTGTCAGATAGTGGAGACATCTTGTCGCCGAAATATGCACCGGATATAATTGCTCCTGCACAAACGGCGGTATTGTAGCCAAGAGCATCACCAATAGCCAGAAGAGCAACGCCCACCGTCGCAATTGTGGTCCATGACGACCCCGTAGCCAAAGAAATAATAGCACTTACGAGGCATGCGGCAAACAAAAATATGGAAGGATGAATTATGGTTAAGCCGTAGTAGATCATCGTAGGTACTACGCCTGAGATCAACCACGTTCCGGCAAGTGCTCCAATGATAATTAATATGATCATTGCCGGAAGAGCTGAGCCGATGGATTTGGTCATTCCATTCAGAAGCTCTTTCCATTTGTATTTTAAACGAATGCCGATAAAACAAACAGCCACCGTTCCGACGATCAAAGCAACCTGGTTTGGGCCTGCCAACGCATCATCTCCATAAACGAATATGATATTGATCACAATAAGAGCAAGCAAGACAACAATTGGCGCTAATGCCTGATATACGTTAGGTGATTTTTTGTTTTGTTCCATCAGTCAATAAATTCATTTAGCTTTCTGTACAATAATTGAAGTGGCAGGCCCATCACTGAAAAGAAATCACCATCGACCTTTTTCATGCCAACGTAGCCCATCCATTCCTGAATACCATAAGAACCTGCCTTGTCAAAAGGTTGGCAGGTGTCTATGTATTCGTGGATTTCCTCATCCGACAACGTATGAAAAGTAACTTCAGTAGTTTCAGAAAACACATTTTGTTTATTGGTGCTGGACAAGCATACCCCGGTATGGACCATGGCTTCTTCCTGATAATTTTTTCAGCATTGCATAAGCATGTTCAATTCCTTTGGGCTTGTTCAATATCTCGTTATCAAGATCAACAACGGTATCTGCGGTTATCAAGATGTCATTTTCATTGAGCTCAGATCGAAAAGCATTACCCTTTAATTGGGCTAAGTATGGCGCTACATCTTTAGATAGCATATCTTCAGGATACAGCTCTTCACAATCAATAGTGCGGATATCAAACTTAACGCCCAGCTCCTCGAGCAAATATTTCCTCCGGGGAGACTTTGACCCAAGAACGATCTTGTAGGGCTCCATTCTATTGTCAAATGTCATGATGTCCAAATATAAAATGAAAAACAGGCAAGTACATTAAGGCCATAAACATAGCTATTTTAAGCGATAAGCTAGCGTAGTTATATTTTGAGGTTAAAAGGAAGAAAACCGCAAGTAGCATGCAAGGTACGGTGGTAACAATGAAATAGCTCAAACTGTAGCTGATCTCTGCAAAAACCGGATGAGATAACATCAGCAATACAGTAACTCCTGTCAGTATTGAAGCAAAAACAGCTGTTCTCCTTGCTCCATAAATTATCGGTATAGTTCTAAGTGCCGCCTCCTTATCTCCTTCGATGTCAATAATGTCTTTGGTTACTTCTCGTATCAGATTAATGAAAAATGCCATTTCCATGAAAAAAAGGACCATACCATTAAACTTTTCCTCTAGTATTGTTTTCGAGATGTGTTCGTACGAATCTGCGTCTATGTTGTAAATAGTAGCCGGGATATCATAGAGCAAGGAATAAGCAGGGATAAATGCGATTGTTCCGCTTACTACAATATTTCCGATAAATGGCAATCCTTTTAGCTTGTAGGAATATAAGAATAGCACAATGGTGAATAATAGGGTAAAAAATACCGGAAGAATACCGGAATGTACCGACATAGCAGCAGAGATAATGCTAAGAAGTACCAGTATGCAATAGTAGGCAATGAGCTGTTTGCGAGTGAAAAGGTTTCGTGATGTGCTTCTGTCGGGATGATTTATTTTATCAGATCTGATATCAAACATATCATTGATGACGTAGCCGGCAGCGGCCGCCATAAGTACAGAAAAAATGAGAAAAACATATTGTAGATCTGATGCGGCGAATCCAATTCCAAAAATGCTCAGGTTGGTTTTGAAAAAAAAGTACCGTAGAAATACCATGGTCAATGCCATGATCAGCAAATTAATCGGCCTGATTATTTTGATCAATCCGATCAGCATTACGACGGGTCGAACCAATTGCCTTGAGCACGAAGTGTTTGTTCAATTATGTCGCGGACGCATCCCCGCCCTCCAACTGCGTGCGAAACATATTCCGCCACCTGCAGTATTTCTGGGGCAGCATCTTTGGGGCAGCAGGCAAGACCAACAACTCCCATTACAGTATGGTCAGGAATGTCATCTCCCATATATATGATATTGTTTAGCGTTATGTTCTTTTTCTCTACATAATCTTGTAAACAAGCCATTTTTGAATCAGCTGCAAGATAAACATCCTGAATGCCCAAATACTCCAGTCGCTGTTTAACCATTGGCGAATTGCCACCTGTAATAATGCAAACGTTGTAGCCTTTTTTGATAGCAAGCTGCATTGCAAATCCGTCTCTTGTGTTCATACACCGAACCATTTCTCCGGACGGGTCAAGAATCACTGTGCTGTCAGTCAAAACCCCGTCCACATCAAATATGAAGGTGGTTATGTTGTTTAGTTTGGTTTTATAGGAGCTCATCTATAATGTTGTTTTAATAATTTGGTCAGTAAGCAAGCGGTAAATTTCATATAATTCCTCGTTATCTGAAAGCATTTGTAAATGTTGACCGATGATCAGATGATCGTTTCTCTTGGCGGGCCCTGTCTGCACCGACGCGGGAGACACCTTTTGTGGCTTTCTCGCTGTTTCCAGAATTAACGGTTTTAGTAGGTTAAAATCAATCTTTGATGCATTGCAGAATTTTTCTGCTTCTGCATAAAGGTGGTTCGTGAAATTATTCACGATTACTGCAGCGAGGTGCAACTTCCTGCGGTTTTCAGACGAACAGATCGAAACATTAGCGCTTATTGCTGATGCTAGCTGTAGTAATCTTTTCTCCATCATTTCACTGGAAGCTTCGATCAGAAATGGGATTACAGTCTTTTCATCAACCTGGCCTGAGGTAAGGGTTTGAAGTGGATATACCGCTCCATAATGAGCATTGGTGGATAGGGCATCAATTCCAACACTCCCGGAAGTGTGAACGACTGGAAGTCGAGCGTCTATGCGTGAGGCAATCTTCTCAATACTGTCATCCGGTGTCGCAATGATCAACAGGTCGAGCCCAGGTTCAAGATTGTTGAAATAAGAAACAATTTCAGCTGCAACCAGATCAACAAGTCGTTTGCATCTGTCGGGATTGCGAGATAGAATTTGAGCAATATTGAAATTTGAATTATGGAGGCGAATGGCTAAGTTTTCCGCCACATTTCCAGCTCCGATGAATCCAATATTTTTTATTTCCTTCAATGGTACATTTATCGTTGTAAATGTACTTAAAATAAACATGTATTGCCTGATAAATGAAAAGACACTTGTTCATAAATCAAAAACAGCTTTTGCCAGTGTCAACCACTCAGCAGATCAGACGCGAAATAACTGAATGACAAGTCAATTCTTTACCTACATTTGTGCTGATTTAATTAAGGTGATTGAACGAGTAGTATAATGAAGGTCTTAAAGATTATATTTCTGTCTACCACAACTATGGGAATACTGATGTTGGTGTTTCTCACTGCGATCGGGATAGCAACCTTCATTGAAAATGATGATTCTACAGAGGCAGCCAGGATCTTGGTATACAATTCTTCCTGGTTTGAAGCCGTGTTGGGCTTACTTGCAGTTAATCTCTGTTACAATACTATTCGCTATAGAATGTGGCGATGGCAAAAAATTGCAACGCTTATTTTTCATCTGGCTTTCATCGTAATTATTACAGGCGCAGGCATATCTCGTTACACTGGTGAAGAGGGAGTGATCAAGGTAAGGGAATTTGAAACAGTAGATTATATGTATTCTGCGGAGCCCTTTCTTAGAATTACCGGGCTGAATGAAGATGGTACGCAAACCACAATTGAAATGCAGAAGTGGCTCGCCAGCTCAACTCAGTCAGAAAATGCCTTTGAAATTGACTTTCCGGTTGGCCAAGAAGAGAATGTGAAATTTGAATACAAGGGGTTTGTTCCAAATTCAATAGAAAAACCAACGGAGGTAGATGGTGGTGGTGTCGAAATACTTGAAATAGTAATTGAAGGAAATACACATTACCTTGTGGATGGTGCTATTCTGGCCCTTACATCAGATCTGCAGCTGTCTTTCAATAACGATTCTAAAACATCGTCAATCCAGGTAACTTCAGACATGGGCGAATTATATGTGCAGGCTCCTTATGACGGTCTTTCCAAGAATATGGAAGAGCTGTCCATGGCAGACAGAAATAATTCGGCAGGAATCGTAATGGATACGCTAGTGAGAGACACAAAGCATCGATTCAGGCTAAGACATCTGTACAATTATCAGGGGGTACAGCTCGTCATGCGGAAACGCCATCAAAATTCACGGATAGAGCTTCGGTCTTCGCCCATCAAAGATGAAGGGATCGACGCCTTAGTGATCCGGGCTTCCTCCGAAGCTAATTCCCGTCAGCTGGTGCTTAAAGGAGGTAAAGGCCGACAAGGCATTCCTTCCCCCTTTATTTTTAATGGCAAACAGTTCATAGCTAGCTACGGTTCTAAGGAAGTTCCCTTGCCCTTTCAGGTTGGTTTAAAGGATTTCAGATTGATGAACTATCCGGGCTCATCTTCTCCCTCTTCTTTTGAAAGCGATATTGTATTGGAAGACTCCCTTAATGGGGTGAAGCTGGAGCGGACCATATTGATGAATCATGTGATGGATTATGGTGGATACCGAATGTTCCAAAGCTCATATGATTCTTCTTTGCCGGATGGGGACCCGAACATTTCAATTCTGTCTGTAAATAAAGACTTTTGGGGGACATGGATAACCTATAGTGGGTATTTGCTCATGGCGCTAGGCTTTATTGCTTCACTGTTTTTTAGACCATCCCGTTTCAGAGAGCTTTCGAGACTTTTAAAAAAGACACGGAAAAAGAAGCTGACTTTGACCATAGCTTTTGCGCTCATATCACTCAGTAGCTTCAGTCAAGATCCGAATTATCAACCCGTGCCGGAAGCATATGCCGAAAAAGCCGCAAGATTGTGCGTTCAGGATATTAATGGCAGAATAAAACCACTGCAAACATTAGCTACAGAAGTGCTAAGAAAAGTAGCAAAAAAAGACAGCTATGACGAACAGAATTCAGTTCAGGTTTTTCTTGGAATGACGTTCAGACCGGATCATTGGCAGGATGTCCCAATTATTTGGGTTAGGAACGAGGAGGTCAGAAAAAAAATAGGCGTTTCGGGAAGCTATGCAGCGTTCACCGACTTCACAACACCGGGAGAAGATGGGCGAGTTGTAATAAAGCTGGAAGAGGACCATAATGCTGCATTTCAGACTCCCGAATCTAGTAGAAATGCGTATCAGAAAGAGGTCATAAAGACCTTCGATAAATTGATCTTGCTAACCAATGTGTTTAATAAGAACACACTTAAAATATTTCCGGTCATTGGTGACGAGAACAATTCATGGTCAGCCGGTACAGAACCGGATCTTGCACAGATCAAAACCGGTATCGACACCCTTAGCGCATTGCAGCTGCTGGTAGCGTATGAAGTAACCATGAGAAAAGGATGGGCCGACGGAGATTGGGAAGGGGCTGCAAAGCTGCTCTCACAGATAGATGAATACCAGCGTGAAGTGGCTTCACAGCTGATGCCGTCACCGGAGGTGATAGAAATGGAGATCAGCTACAATAAACAACGAGCCCTCGACAAACTTTATCGCTATTACTTTTTGTTCGGGATTTTAATCCTGTTGATAGAGATCATCTTTATAGTGACCTCTTTGAGAAGTCAGAAAGTGCATCGGTGGTTCAGGATACTGGCAACTATAGCTGTTGGATCCTTGGCAACCTGGCATTTATATGCTTTGGGCG
>JAAZYJ010000096.1 GCA_014239715.1 Flavobacteriales bacterium | reverse complement strand
TGTTTCCATTTCAGGAAAAAAGGAATGACGCATGGTAAACATACTCAGTAATCCAAAGCCCAGAATGATGATAATTATGGCATTAGACCAAATGGGATACTTTATGAAAAATGAAATGAACTTCCTCATGATTAGTCTTCGATTGTACCCACCTTCATGCCTTCTTTCGGATTAACCAAAGGCTCAATTACTAATTTCTCACCATCCTTCACTCCTCCAATTAATGCTGTTTCTTCTTTTAATAAGACGATATCAACCTCCCGTCTCACCAGCAGTGAATCTTCAACAAGATAGATCTCAGCACTATTTTTCAACAGCGCACTTCTCGGCACTTCGAACACATTACTAATCGAGTCACCTTCGATGGATGCTAATAGATACATTCCGTTAAACAAACTCTTCACATCTCCCAGAAGCTCGACAAAAACAGGAATTGATTGTGTATTCGGATTCAGGTAGTTTCCTTTTCTGAGTACTCTGCCATTCCAGCTATTTTCTTTATCATCGGTTAGTTTTACTTTGGAGCCAATGCTCACCAATTGATTTTCATCCGGTGTGATCTGACATTCTACCTCGAGTGATTTGTTGTTGATGATATTGACTACCGGACTACCTGGATTAACGATTGCCCCTACATCCGAAAACGCATCTACCACTGTACCAGTAAATGGCGCTCTAATAATGTACTTTGACAGACGAACCTGATCCGCTCTAATGCTGTAGTATTCACTTAATACATTTCTGGTTGCCAGCAGCGTCTTCAATTTTGTATCAATGAGAGGTGGGATTGGCGGTAGCGGACCTTCTATTTCAATGTTATCGAAAAAGAGCTTCCAAACCTCGTAATGATTCGGATAATCGATCTTTATATCGGGTAATATATTGGCTAGCAAGGTTAAATAGTTGCTCTTTCTTGCGGCCAACAACAGTGATGCATCCCTGCTATTCACTGTGAAGAGAACTTGTCCTTTCACAAAAGAAGCCCCCTTCTTTAAGTCAACTTCTCCTGATTGTAATGCCCCTTGCACTTCAGACATAACACCAATTGCCTGCGAGGAGCTTACTCTTCCCAACCCTTCAATATCAGCACCGTAAGATTGCACCTTGGCCAATTCTATCTTAACATACTTCAGTTTGGCCACAGTTCCTAGTGAATCTGTAACGGCAGCATTATCTTCTTCGGTTGACTCTTGATTTTCCGAGGTTGCACTAGCTTTCCCTGCAACATAAGCAACTGCAACTATACACAACAATAGAAAGCTAAGGAATACAATTAAGAAGGGTCTCCATTTCATAGACAGCGTAATTAACTACTAAAATAAATGTTATATTATTTCTCAATCAAGTCTTTACACCTATGGTTATTTTGTTATTTGAATGGTGAATTTGCACTTTCGAATTGTACCAGAATCTTATATGCCCTGGAGCGGCGTGGTTAATAACTTTGTGAATAAGCGTAGCTAACAACACATAGGATTTACCCTCTCAGTCTTTATTTTTGAGACGTTCACTAACATTAACCATGTTACAAACGCTGTTTAGAAAGAGGAAATACACCGAAGACACCCTAGCGAATGTTTTCGTAAATAGTATTGTTGGTTCCGTTGACGATAGTTTCGAAGATGTGGCTCAGCTTATTAAGTCTGACTCTGAATTTGAAGTAACCCCTGATTTTTCATCAACAGACTCTGATCGATTCTTGATGGTTGTGTTGGTTGGTAATCTCAATTTTCTTTCAAGATATTTTAGCGCTACTGAAGAGCAGTTGCTCCGAAAGTGTATCATTAGAAAATTCGCTACGGTATTCGGAACTACATATGAGGAGTTTAAAAGTTATGTAGATAGCTACGAAGATTTTATGTGGCGGATCAACCATCCATCGCACAATGTGCTTTATGGGATGTCCAAAACTGTTTTTTACAAGTACGAGCTCGCACAATTTCAGGATGAGTATTTTCGCGAGATGAGAGCCCCGAATCCAATACTGCTCAAACGTCTGGATGACATCATGAGAAATTACGTTTGGGATTGGGATGCTTATTTATCTAAAATTAAGCTCACAACACAAGCCCAATAAAAAAGAACCCATCCAAAGACAGGTTCTTATACACTTTAATTCATTGAGAATCTAGAATTTCACGGCCAGACCGCCACGAACATTTCCGCCTCCTCCAAGGCCAAGTTCAATTCCGGCACCAATGTTATCGGTAAAGAAATATCTTCCGCCAACTGCTATTCTCATCGCTAACGGGATCAATCCTATCGTTTCACTATCGATAAATCCAGGCTCATTCGTTTCATACGTATAGGTTTTGTTTCTGTAACCTGCGCCAAAAGAAAGGTAGGCATCGAATGCATCACTTCCTACAAAATGCCAGCTGAATGCGGCCATGGCTCTAAGCAGCTCCTGACCGGTTTTGTGGTCATAAATTACTGGTTGACCTACGTCATCGATTCCGCCTTCTTTCCAACTAACAGACGCCGATGTATAATTTACATCTACACCTAACCCGATCTTTTCTCCAAGAAGATATTCAATCCTTCCTCCTACTGGTCCAATTCCGTTAATCGAAACATCAGTTTCTGAGCCGGAGTTTGTATATGTGGTTTGCAATAGGTTCTTTGTCCAATTAGGAAATCCGTAATAGGCATCGATCAGAACAGTTCCTTTTGAAACTGCCTGCGCTTTTGATTCGGCCGGTGAAAATATAAATAATCCTGCCGCAAAAATTAGTAATAACTTTTTCATTGTGTTTTGGTTTATTGATTTCCCCGAACATTCCATATTTCGTGCCAAATCAATGAAACCACCTTAAAATCAACCGCAGCTACAGCCGCCGTCAGCAGAAGAAATGCAGCTTAGAAAAAGTGCTGATTACCAATAATTACAAGGAAATTTTGATGCTATCCTTTCGCCTCTTTTTTAATAAGATTGAGGGCCGAGCCATGACGAAACCAATCCACTTGCGCTAAATTATAAGTGTGGTTCAGTTTCAATTCATCTTTTGAGCCATCTGCATGGATCAATTCGAGGGTGAGCTGTCTTCCTTCAGCAAATTGGTCAAGGTCAACGAAATTACACGTATCATCTTCCCGGATTAGGTCGTAATCGCTTTCATTCGAAAAAGTAAGTCCAAGCATTCCCTGCTTCTTCAAATTCGTTTCATGAATTCTTGCAAAAGACTTAACAACAACCGCCCTTACACCCAGATGACGAGGCTCCATCGCAGCATGCTCTCTAGAAGAACCTTCTCCATAATTATGATCACCGAAAACGATCGTAGGTATGCCGGCAGCCTTATAGGCTCTGGCTGTCGCGGGAACCTCACCGTAATCCCCCGTAAGTTGATTTTTTACAGTATTGGTTTTTTGATTGAATGCATTCACCGCACCAATAAGGCAATTGTTGGAGATATTATCCAGATGTCCCCTGTACCTTAGCCAAGGTCCTGCCATGGAAATGTGATCTGTAGTGCATTTTCCGTAAGCCTTTATGAGTACTTTCATTCCGACGATGTTCTTTCCATCCCAAGGGGCAAACGGTGTTAACAGCTCCAATCTTTCAGAATCAGGATTAACATGAACTTCGATATGGCTACCATCTTCTGCAGGTGCCTGATACCCATTATCCTCAACATCAAAACCTGCTACCGGAAGCTCATAACCACTAGGTTCTGCAAGCATAACTTCCTGTCCGTTTTCATTGGTCAATGAATCTTTTATAGGATTGAAGTCAAGTCTTCCGGCAATTGCCACAGCTGCCACCATTTCAGGAGATGCAACAAAGGCATGTGTATTTGGATTTCCGTCAGCCCTTTTTGCAAAATTCCGATTAAAGGAATGGATGATCGAGTTTTTTTCCTGTTTGTCTGCGCCTTCTCGATCCCATTGGCCAATACAAGGTCCACAAGCATTCGTGAAGATCCTGGTTGACTCGAACTTGTTAAATGAATCCATTAGTCCGTCACGCTCGGCGGTATACCTTACCTGTTCTGAGCCAGGGTTAATTCCTAGTATTGCCTTGGGCTTCACGCCTTTGGTAACCGCATCCTCGACTATTGAAGCGGCTCGAGTTAAATCTTCATAAGAAGAATTCGTGCATGAACCGATCAAAGCCCATTCAATATCTACAGGCCAGTCGTTTTGTTTCGCCTTCTCTTTCATTTCAGCTACGGGTGTAGCCAAATCAGGGGTAAAAGGACCGTTCACATGAGGGCTTAATGTCGAAAGGTCTATTTCAATTACCTGATCAAAATATTTTTCCGGATCCTCATATACCTTCGGGTCACCTGTAAGATGATCTGCGACCTGGTCTGCCAATTCCACAACGTCGGCTCTTCCCGTTGCCTTTAAATAACGTCTCATGGAATCATCATAACCAAAAGTTGAAGTCGTCGCGCCAATCTCTGCGCCCATGTTGCAAATGGTACCCTTTCCGGTGCATGACATAGAAGTTGCTCCATCTCCAAAATATTCCACAATGCAACCTGTTCCTCCTTTAACCGTTAAAATTCCTGCGACTTTAAGAATGACATCTTTTGGCGCGGTCCATCCGTTGAGTTTACCTGTAAGTTTAACCCCGATCAATTTTGGGAATTTAAGTTCCCATGGCATTCCAGCCATGACATCGACGGCATCTGCACCACCAACACCAATCGCAAGCATACCCAATCCTCCGGCATTAACTGTATGAGAATCTGTACCGATCATCATTCCTCCCGGAAACGCATAG
>JAAZYJ010000097.1 GCA_014239715.1 Flavobacteriales bacterium | reverse complement strand
GCCATTCGAGCAGCCGGCGAGGACCCCAGAGAGCACTTAAATTATTTTAAGCGAGACGTAGTGTGTAATTATTTCTGGGAGGATGGAACCAGATTCTCTGCTAGTGCTGATGTAGAAAAATTCGCTATAGACGCAGAGAACGTATTTGATGTAACCGCGGACGAAATTACACGTTACTTGCGTCATTCGGAAAAGATGTATCGACTTACAACAAAGGTGTTTCTGGAAAGGTCATTGCACAAACCGTCAACCTACCTTAGTATGGACGCAGTTAGTGCTATAGCTAACATCTTTGGGATGAACTTGTCTAAAACACTCAACGAGGTAAATACAAAACGATTGACTGACCCTAAGCTGGTGCAGCTTTTTAATCGTTTTGCAACCTACAACGGGTCCTCTCCTTATTTGGCACCGGGAATATTTACGATGGTTCCACACCTGGAACACAATGTTGGTGCATTTTTTCCTGAAGGAGGCATGCACTCCATCACCAAAGCATTGTATAATGTCGCCTGTAAATCGGGCGTTAACTTTCAATTCAATACGCGTGTTAATGAGATCTTGGTTGAAAAGAAAAAGGTGGTCGGGGCACGCACAATTCAGGAGCATAAAGCAGACATAGTGGTTTCCAATATGGATGTGGTTCCTTCCTATCGAAAACTGATGCCGGGGCTTGATGCCCCTGAGGAAACGTTGGAGCAGGAAAGGTCGAGCTCGGCTCTGATCTTTTATTGGGGAATGAATGATCAATTTCCCGAGATGGACCTGCACAACATTTTCTTTTCAGATAATTACGAAGAAGAATTCCTTGAGATCTTCCAGAAAAATGAGGTGGGCAATGATCCAACGGTTTACGTGCACGTTTCTTCTAAGGCAGAACCCGGTGATGCTCCCCGGGGGTGTGAAAACTGGTTTGTTATGATCAATGTGCCCAGCAACAAGGGGCAGGACTGGGACGAAATAAGTAAGAGAACAAGAAAAAATGTGGTCAAAAAACTAGGAAGAATTTTGAAGCGAGACATTGAACCTCTAATTGTTTGTGAGGAAATGCTTGATCCGAGAAGTATAGAGTTTAATACCTCTTCCCATCAAGGAGCCTTGTATGGAGCCAGCTCAAACAGTAAATTTTCTGCTTTTTTGAGGCATCCGAACTTCCAGAAAAAGGTAAAAGGCTTATATTTCTGTGGCGGATCAGTTCATCCTGGTGGAGGAATCCCCCTTTGTTTGCTGTCTGCAAAAATTGTAGCTGAATTGATACCAAACCCGACAAATGAGAAGCAATAGGAACAAAATACTGCTTAGCACTATAATTGCTATGATCGTCTATGCCGTAGGATATTTTGGCATAACGGGAAGCCACCCTTTATGGTACGCATCATTAACGCCCTTTACTTTAATAATGTCTGCAGTATTGCTATTAATTACGCACGATAAATACGAATTAAAGGACTTGCTGATTGTCTTAATTGCAGGACTGGCAGGATATGGTGTCGAGGTGGTTGGTGTTCGAACAGGAGAAATTTTCGGAACGTATCATTATGGTGAAAGTCTTGGACCTAAGTGGTTGAATGTCTCTCTTGTAATCGGACTGAATTGGGCGATCTTAACGTATTGCACCATGGCAATTGCAGGGCAGGTAGCCAAAAGCCTTTGGTTAAAAGCTACTATTGGAGCCATGCTCATGGTTGCAATTGATGTCCTTATAGAGCCCGTTGCCATTAAACTGGATTTCTGGCACTGGGAAGGAGTAGGACTGCCACCACTCAAAAATTACTTGGCATGGTTCATCATTTCACTCGTTATTCAGGTAATAGCTCATCGAATTAAGCCAAATTTCAAAAACAATTTTGGAATTATTTTGTTTATCATTATGGTGTTGTTCTTCACTTTACTTAATTTTAAAATGTAGTGGTTGTATTGAATATTCTCATAGTGCTGGCGGCGTTCACGTTTATGGAGGGCGTTGCGTGGGCGACTCACAAGTACATTATGCATGGCGTATTGTGGAAGATACATAAGGACCATCACAAAAAATCTCATGGACTTTTAGAGAACAATGACTGGTTTTTGTTAATATTCGCAATCCCCAGCTGGTTGCTGATCATGATTGGGCTTCTAGCAGGATTCGTTATTTTAGTATGGATTGGCGTTGGCGTTGCTTTGTACGGATTGTCTTACTTTGTGGTGCACGATATTTTCATTCACCAAAGGATAAAAATGTTCAAAAAAACAAACAACAGTTATCTCAAAGCTGTGCGAAAAGCACATAAAATGCACCACAAACATCTATCAAAGGATTCTGGAGAATGCTATGGGATGTTAGTGGTTCCATTTAAATACATCAAAGAGGCATTTCATGCACAGAAGGCCAAAAAGGAAGTCTCGTCATGAATTACCTCTATCTGTTGATCGATGGACTAACAATAGCCTTTCCACTGATTCTCAGCTTTGACAAACGCGTTGCATTTTATAAAAGCTGGAAATATTTGTTTTCAGCAATTCTGTGTATGATGGTGTTTTTTATCCCATGGGATATCGCCTTCACAAATTATCAAGTCTGGGGTTTTAGCAAAGCGTACTTGTCTGGGCTATATTTGTTTAACCTGCCAATTGAGGAAGTCTTGTTCTTTATTGTGGTGCCCTACGCCTGCTTGTTCATTTATAGCTGTATAAACAGCTACATGAAAAAGGATTGGTTTGCTCCAATTTGGAGACCATTATGTCTTATTTTATCAATAACGCTCATTGGGGTGGGTGTCTGGAAATACAATCTTCTTTATACCTCAATTACGTTCACTACGACAGGCACTTTTGTTTTATTCCACGTGTTAAACAAGACTCCCTGGTTCAGTAGATTCTTAATGGCGTATGTGATCTCACTTGTTCCATTTGTCATAGTGAATGGGGTTTTAACCGGCACGTGGATTGAGAATGAGATTGTTCATTATAATGGGGGTCACAATCTTAATATTCGTGTCGAAACGATACCAATTGAAGACGTTGTTTATTCGATGTTGATGTTGGGTGTTACCGCAAGTTTTTTTGAATATTTCACAAAAAAGAGTGCAAAACTGCGATAAATCTCGTAAATTGTACTATAGACCCTCAATTAATCACGACGAAAACAGCTTAGAATAAAAGTCAGAAAAGGTTTGGGGATGATGAAAATAGCATTAGATTTGCGCCCGATTTGGTAACAAACAATTGCGAAAGAAATGCTTAGAGAGCTACCTACGATCATTCAAGATGAAATTCTTGATAGGATTGACTCAAGTAAAGAAGAGTCCATTGGCAAGGCTGCTAGAACAAGCCAGGCTAGAGTGGTCGTAAAACTCAGAAAGAAGTACAATTTCAGAAAAAACAGACTGGGATTGAACTAAACATATTTAACGGCGTAAGTGGACTTTAACATCCTTGCTTTAAAGTTGCTTATTTGTTTACTTGATGCACAAAAGGCCCCACGAAAGTGGGGCCTTTTTCAATGATGAAAAGACCGAAGCATTGCCGGAAAAGTATAACAGGAAATTTGTTAAAGATGCATAAATATCATAGTTACCCTTGAAAAGAACCCGATTCCTTTCTAAATTACCAGCTATAAATTTGAAGAAAATGAAGCCATATATCTTTTTGTTGGCCGTTTGTATGCTAATGATGAGCTCCTGTTCTAATGAGCCATTTGAAGGTAAAATATCGTACGAGGCAGAATTTGAAACAGGATTTGGAAATCAGTTTGGATTTCTTGATAATATAATCGGACAAGCAACGAATTCAACCATTGATCTGTACATAAAAGGGGCAAAAGTTATGATCATTACAGAACCGAACAATGCCATCTTTGGTTCGTTTAGGGGGGCCTTTACAAAAGTGATCTACGATCTTGATGATCAGGAGGTGATGCTGGTTAATGACAAGGACAGAACATATATGGTTGAGAGTTTGCTGGAAAATCAGATTGAAGGGTTTAGTTTTGGATCCATGGCTACTCAGCTGGACTCTGCAAAGATCAGCCTTGGGAAATCAACAGGACTTAAGCAGGTAGGAAAGTACAAGTGCTTAACATATGACCTGGATGGTCAGTTGATCCGCGGGAAAGTAGGGTTGAACCAGGAGCTGTTAGAACAGATGAAGCCGACAATAATGAAGATAGAAGGAATGCAGGATTATGATTTGTCCGGCCTCGGATTTCCATTATACATAGAAAACAAATTGTTAGGAAAGATCGGGATGACAATTGAAGCTTCAAAAGTGGATCAAAAAATACTCAATGACTCTGTTTTCCGTCTGGATGGATATCGAAAGATAAATTCCTTTGAGTTCTATGAGCAAAATATAGAAAACATAGACTTTGAAGCGTTTGGCCTGGAAGATGAATTTAAGGAGTTTAAAGACGATATTGACAGCCTTTCTAAGGGTATGATGGAAGGTGTAAGTGGTGCGGTAGATTCGCTGCTTAAAGATGTAAACACAGAAGGAATAATGAACGAGATCAACAATTGGCTTGGCCCTTCAAAAGACAATGATGACACGAAGTAACCGAAAGAAAACACCTGGCTTTGCCCATCCATGCCTAAAATGAACCCGCTACAACAAATGGCTTCTTTACACTACTAACCACACCATCCGTATTGAACACCTCAAAATATAAGATATAAGCCCCGATGCGGGCTTTGAGCCTATTCTCGGTGACTCCGTCCCAGGTGAATGTTCCGTTTGTCGCTAAAAGTTCGTTCTCTACCAAAGCCTTAACCAAACGGCCTTTGGCATCGTAAATCGTCAGATTTCCAACGTATCCGGGCTTTTCCATTGAATAGTAGATGTTAATTACATCTTCGAACCCATCGTTGTCAGGCGAAAAAATTTCAGGATCAATGCTGACCATCTCTTCAGTTATTGTTCCCGGGAAATATTGAGAGTTCTCATATCCGGGGGTGGCAAACCCTTCGGTCTCTGCAGCAGAATGCCAGTTAGCAGCATCATTGGTGGCTCTGCCAAAATCAATTCTTTCCAATGAAATACCATTCGGATCATTGATCAAACCAAAGTGCATGTCTTCATGATAAGAGAAATTATCACTAACACTATCGTTAGGCAAGATCAAATACACATCGCCCGATTCATTCGAATACGTTGGCAGGTCTGTCTGGACAAACCTGCCGGACCGGGCGTTTAAATAATCACCTTTAACTGCGGAGCTGTCCTCAGTGAATACAATGTAGTCTTCAGGCCTTAGCATAAAATTTGCATCAATGAATTTGGCATTCGAAACAGTGTCATCACTGAAATCAGCCAGATAAAACCCGTAAACATCAATGTACCGTGG
>JAAZYJ010000098.1 GCA_014239715.1 Flavobacteriales bacterium | reverse complement strand
GCGCCATCACCATAGAACTTAAAAGAACGAACGTTTAACAGGTCTGTTTTATGCGGGCCGGCTTTAAGGTAGTGATCAAAATTTTCTTGATTATCAGTTAGCATGGCATACACTCTCATTTTTAAGATGCCTTGATTATGCAGCGCTTCAATGACGTCAACTTCTCTTTTGGTCAACCCGGCGTCATCAACTGTGGTCAGCCCTACTTTAAAACAATTTTCCTGAGCATCAATCAAGGCCTTAATGAGCTGGTCCTTCGTGGGGTTTGGGATTAATTTGAGGATGCTGTCAACAGCATTATCGACTAAAATCCCGGTTAATTCGTCATTCAGCACTTCTATATGCCCCCCTGGGATCTGTGTTTCTTTAGTTATCCCGGCCTGATTAAGAGCAACACGGTTTGCCAGCGCTGCGTGGCCATCAATACGTCTGATAACTACAGGAATGTCAGGGAAGAGAGAATCTAAAGCTGATCTGTTAGGGTAATCACTTCCGGTCCATTTCGTATGGTCCCAGCCCCTCGCTTGCAACCAACCACTAGAATGTTGCTTCCTGAATTCAGCTAGAACCTCAATTACTTCTTCGAATGATCCGCAGCTCGTAAGGTCTGCTTGTTGCAGACTGAGTCCATAACCAGTGAAATGACAATGAGCATCTATAAAACCGGGGAATATGGTCATCAGCTTTGCGTCATAAGAAGCTTCATAAGTGTATTTGTTCAATATTTGACGCTCAGGGCCAAGCTCTACTATCTTTCCGTCTTTAATTGCCATAGCATCAAACATATCGTTAGCGCTGTTCATGGAGTAAATGTGAGCGTTGTGTATAACAAGATCACAGTGCTCAGATTTTATGCATGATGAAAGAATGCAACCAATGAGGAATAAGAAATTGAGCGGCTTCAACATATCATAGACTTGTTTATTAGCGAATAATACGATTTAAAAACGGAATCTTCGAAGTCAGTTTTTCCTTTTTGGCTATTAATAGTCCCAGTATCATTAACAGCGGTAATCCCGGTGTTTTGTAGCGAACTAATGCTCCTGAAACAGGAGTAGACAGGCCTAGGATAATATAAAGCGTCAGCACATATACGATAATGAGCCATATGGCCTCTCTGTCGGGGCCTGCTCTTCTGTAAATCAGGCAGGCAGCCAGAAAAACCAGGACAAATATGTTTTCTGCAAAGGCAATAATATGCAGAGCGGATGATTTTTTCGTAGGTATTGGTTGTATAATGGCATTCCACAATGCTTTAGGTGTAATTGACAGAACGGCATCCCATTCTCGTTCTATTATCTTGCTGTCAAATAAACTATTAGCATCCATCTCCTGAGCATGACGGATCATGTCATTTCGTTTGCCTCCGATCAATCCGGCAAAATGAAGGTCTGGCTTAACATAGCTGAGCACAAATGCCCCGATCACACAAAGCAAAATAGCGGTAATGTACCTGGCTCGAACGCGATTTCTGATCCAAAACCCGGAAATATAGGCTAACATAGCGGGAAGTAAAGCAACAAGCACATAGTACTTGGTAATAAATATCAGGTACAGACAGCTAGCAAATACGAGTAAATAGAACCACCATTGTGAGGATTTTAGATTTTTCAGTGACCAAATTGCTCCGCCAAGAAAAAGAATAAGTAGGGGCTCTTTAAGGTTTCCGGAGGTCCATAAAAGAGTTGAGGGGAGCAGAAGAACCAGCACAATGGCGGTTGTTTTGTATTCGTGAACAACTGACTTAAATGCCCGCAATAGTAAAGTCAGTCCGATCAATCCCAGAAAACTCATAATTATACTATGGATGTGGTAAGAACCATTGGATACAAAACGCATAAGCCCATTGACCCTGATCATTGTTCGATTGTTGTTAAAGACATGACCGTCAAATGTTTTATGCCAGTTGTTCATTTTGTCGTAATAGAGCTCTCTGAATTCCTGACCTTCACAATCAATTCCAAATAACATCTGAAAGAAGTGCTTTTTAGATTCAGCAAAAGAGTTGAATAAGACCGCGCTATCATCAAAGTACTTGAAGATATCAGCATTTGACCTGATGGGGTAATGGACCGTATAGAGCCAATACAGGCCAAATCCGGCCATTACTTTCAATATAAATGCAAGTTGTAGCCACCTCTTACTTAGTCCCGTAAATTGAAAGAATGACCATTTCTGAATGATGAGCAAAAACCCGATTATATAAAGTGCAATGAGTGCGTACTCAATCGTCATACTCAAATATAAGAAGGATGTACAGATGTTGAAAAAATAGAAGGTATTTGCTTTCGAAGAATTAGGCTTTGACTACCTTTGTGACCTCCTTAACGATAAGTAGGATTATTTGACCAAATAAAAAAATGGAAGCAACTCAGAATCAAGTATTGGCAACTTTGGATCAGGCTCAGGAGCTTGGATTACTCAGTGAAGAATTTGACCAGATCAAGGTCATTCTAGGAAGAACGCCGAATTTCACAGAAATGAGCATCTTTTCTGTAATGTGGTCAGAGCATTGTTCCTACAAAAATTCAATAAAGTGGTTGAAGACCTTACCGAAAGATGGTCCGCAAATGTTGGTTAAGGCGGGTGAGGAGAATGCAGGGCTGGTGGATATTGGTGACGGATTGGCTTGTGCATTCAAAATAGAATCTCACAACCACCCGAGTGCATTAGAACCGTATCAGGGCGCTGCAACCGGGGTTGGAGGAATAAACAGAGACATCTTCACAATGGGTGCAAGACCCATTGCTCAATTAAATTCATTAAGATTCGGAAATCCGGACCTGCCAAGAACTAAATGGCTCGTAAAAGGAGTGGTAAAAGGAATTGGAGATTACGGAAACTCTTTTGGTATTCCAATAGTTGGAGGCGAAGTGTTTTTTGATGAAAGCTACAATACGAACCCATTGGTCAATGCCTTTTCAGCCGGAATTATGAAGTCGGATGGTTTGATCTCCGCGACAGCCAGCGGGCCGGGTAACCCGGTTTATATCGTTGGGTCTTCAACGGGTAAAGATGGAATACACGGTGCAGCCTTTGCATCCAAGGATATTACAGAGGAATCGGTCAATGACCTTCCGTCTGTTCAGGTAGGCGATCCGTTTCAGGAAAAGCTATTGTTGGAGGCTACGCTGGAGCTTGCAGAAACTGATGCTGTCGTAGGAATGCAGGATATGGGAGCAGCGGGAATTACCTGCTCAACATCAGAAATGAGTGCTGCCGGAGGTGTAGGAATGATCATTGATCTGGATAAAGTGCCCACAAGACAAAATGAGATGAAGGACTGGGAAATACTTCTTTCTGAATCTCAGGAGAGGATGTTGATC
>JAAZYJ010000099.1 GCA_014239715.1 Flavobacteriales bacterium | reverse complement strand
TTTTCTGCTGATCCTTGTTCTGCTGATCCTTGTTCTGCTGATCCTTGTTCTGCTGATCTTTGTTCTGCTGATCTTTGTTCTGCTGATCCTTGTTCTGCTGATCTTTGTTCTGTTGGTCCTTATCCTGCTGGTCTTTGTCCTGTTGGTCTTTATCCTGCTGATCCTCGTTCTGCTGATCTTTTAGTTTTTGGAGAGCATAAGCAAGGTTATAACGAGTGTCCTCTGCGGCGGGGTCGTTCTTAAGGCTGCTCTTATATGCTGTGATTGCTTCTTTGTATTTTTTTTGTGATAGATAACTATTCCCCAGGTTGTGCGCTGCAGCAGCCTTTTCCTGCTTCGTGGTTGCGCTTTTAACAAGTGCACTGAAGCGATCTGTGGATTCTTCAAACTTATCCTGTTTGTATAGCGTATTCGCTTGATTATAGTCGGCCTTGTAATAGGCACCGTCGCCTTTCGCTCGTTCGTATTTTATGGCGGCTGTATCGTACTTTCCTTCTACAAATGCATCATTTCCTTCTTGGAGCTCCAGCTTCTTGGATATGGTTTGTGCAATGGTTGTAGCTGCACAGGTAAGAAACGCTATAATCAATAACACCTTCATTCAGCAAACAAATTTAATTCAACATTTCTATTTGTATTAACGGGGACCAACAAGTAACTGAAAACAAAAAACAATCCGATAGCCAGGTAAAGTTGAAAATGGTCTTCGTATTCTAAAAACCGTTCTGTGCTTAGTACCGTCTTATCCATTTTTTTCAATTCATCCAACAAATTGCTTAATCCAACGGTTGATTTGCTAGCACGAGTATATGTGCCTTTTCCTATTTGACCGATTTCTTTAAGAAAATCCTCATTTAGCTGAGTGATCACCGTATTTCCGTCTTTGTCTTTCTTAACACCGGTTTTTTTATTTCCGCGGTAAAGCTGGATCGGAGTTCCTTTAGAGGTTCCCATGCCGATCGTGTGGATCTGTATGCCCTGATTGGCTGCATAACCCGCAGCTTCAATTGCCCCTTCCTCATGATTCTCACCATCAGAAATGATAATGATCGCTTTATTCGTTCCGTTTTCAAGGTCAAAAGCATTCAGGCATTCCTCTATGGCTATACCTATAGCAGTTCCTTGGCTGGACATCATGTTGGTACTAATACCTGATAGAAATAACTTTGCTGCATTGTAGTCAGAAGTTATTGGCAATTGGGTGTAGGCCGATCCTGCAAAGACAACAATTCCCATCTTGTCACCATGAAGTTTTGAAGCAAGCCGCTCGATTGCAAGTTTGGCAATATTCAGCCGTGTTCTTGTTTCAGAAAGATCTCTTGCCAGCATTGAATTTGAGACATCTAAAGCGATCATGATCTCAATCCCTTTTGATTTCCCTTCCACTTCGGTTTTGCCATGTTGGGGATTGCAAAGAGCAATGATTATGAAGCCGATCCCAAATCGGAACAAAAAATATTTTGCAAGCACTCTCCAATTAGAGGCCCCTTTTGTTATGTATCCGGATAAATGTTCTTCAGATAGTTTTTTGATACTGCTGTTCCCACGCAGAGTAAAATAGAGGAAACACGCCATTATGAAAGGAATCAGAGCAAATAAAAGAAGTGAGTCTTTGTTTTCTAAACGAAATTCGTCGTCTGCAGAAAGTGCGTAATACGCAATTGCCATGATGGTCCAAAACACCACCTCACTGAGCAAGATCATTGCTGTGAGCGAAGTAATGCTATATTTCTTTGCGACCTTATTCACGGTGTAGTTCTAAATACAATTTTATTAAGAGCAGTGCTAAGAACCAGGCATATAAGAGCTATAAGTACAAAATTGAAAAATCTCTCGGGTATTTCAACCTGGTATTCAATAGTGCTGATCTTATCTTTTTCCAGCTTGTCAATTTCCTGGTAGACACTCTCCAGAGAGTTCTTATCCGTTGCACGAAAATATTGACCTTCTGTAATTTCAGCGATTTCTTTCAGTACCGGCTCGTCTATCTCTACTTCAACATAATCAAACACATAATTGCCCATATGGTCTATGGCGACAGGCGAACGGGCTTTTCCATTGGTTCCTACGCCAATAGTGTATACCCTGATGCCAAACTCATGCGCTATTTCGGCAGCGGAAACAGGATGGATTTTTCCGTGGGTGTTGACTCCATCTGTTAAAAGCACGATCACTTTACTTTTTGCGTCACTTTCTCTTAATCGATTGACGGCTGTTGCTAATCCCATACCTATTGCGGTCCCTCCATCGATCATGCCGGTTTCAACTTCCTCGAAAAGCTTTAGCATAACGTCTTTATCGCTAGTAAGTGGACATTGAGTAAAACTTTCGCCCTCATAGATCACAAGTCCGATCCGATCGTTCTTCCTGCCGGCTACAAATTCTTTTGCCACTTCTTTGCTTGCCTCCAGACGGTTGGGTTTAAAATCAGTGGCGAGCATCGAGGATGAAGCGTCGAATGCAATAACAATGTCTATTCCTTCTGCATATTCCTCAGTATAGCTTTCTGATTCAATGTCTAGCTGGGGCCGCGCCAGTCCAATTACTAGAAGTGAAATTCCCAGTACAGAAAGGAACAGGGGTATGTGCAGCAGCCATGAAGGAGAAGAGGGAGCAGCATGAAAAGTGGAAGACTTGACCTTACCTTTTCTTTTTACAATTACAGTAAAGTAATAAGCTAGGTACAATGGCACAGCCATAAGGAACCATAAAACCCAGGGGTCTTGCAATATGTAGGAGCCTACTTTCATGTTTCTTCTGTCTGAACCTGCTCAGCCGGTTGGGTAACCTCAATTAATTGTTTAGTGGTTTCATTGTGTCTCAGTATCTCAAATTCTGAAGGGATCCTCTTGGCGAATTTTACGAACTCACTCACTTTAAAAACATGATTTAGTTCACGAGAGACTTCATTATCGATATTGATACTTCCGGTTATTGTAATGATCTCATTTGTTGTTTTTTCGAATGTGGATACCCCAAACCTGTCGAAATAATAGGCCCGGATCAGATCGGTCAGCTCGAGATAGTGCTCTTTGACCTTGTCTTTTGTCCATAATTCCTTATCCAGTAGCTCATCCAGTCGAAGCAGATACTTCTCATATAACGAGAGCTGTATTTCCGGCTCCGCTAATTCAGTTTTCTTTCTCAAGATAAAATAAAGGGAAATTGCCACCGCTACCAATACAATGGTCACCCACCACCAATTGTCACCCATCCACATACTAAAGCTCTCCCAGCTTGTAAGCGGGTCATTCATTACAGGTTTGATATCATTGAATCCTTGAGCAGTATCAACTTTTACCTCTGCTATCGTCACCAGTAAAGCATTGGACTCTAACGTGTCACCGTCCAGGACCACTGAGACAGGCAAGAACGGGGTGAAACCTGTTTGGTAACTGACTACGTTTAATGTTTGTGAAATGCTTAGGTTGGCCCCATTTTCGTTGATTTCACTTTGCTTGATCAATTCGCCGACCTCCCAGACCTCAAAGT
>JAAZYJ010000102.1 GCA_014239715.1 Flavobacteriales bacterium | reverse complement strand
TCCTTTGAGCGCACTAATAGGAATGAATCGAATGTCCTGCGTGTCCAACTTTGAGCTAAACGCCCTTAATTCTGTTTTGACCTGCTCAAAAACCGCTTGATCATAATCAACCAGGTCCATCTTATTGACACAATAAACTATATGCGGCAGACCGAGTAGTGAAGCAATGAAAGAATGACGTTTTGTTTGTTCAACGATCCCATGCCTGGCATCGATCAGTATAATAGCTAGATTGGCAGTTGAAGCACCGGTGATCATATTTCTGGTATACTGAATATGTCCGGGAGTATCGGCAATAATAAATTTCCTTTTCGGAGTTGCAAAATATCGATATGCCACGTCGATGGTAATGCCCTGTTCTCTTTCTGCTCTTAGCCCGTCTGTAAGGAGTGCAAGATTAACAGATTCTTCTCCCTTCTTTTCACTTGCCCGCTCAATTGCCTCCATTTGATCTTCAAAAATAGACTTAGAGTCGTAGAGAAGCCTGCCAATAAGTGTGCTTTTACCATCATCAACACTGCCAGCAGTGGTGAATCTTAGTAAATCCATGTTTAAATATGCTTTTGAATCCATTGTTTGTTTAAAATATCGAGTCTTACTTTTAGTTTGGGGAATTCATTCGAGATACCAGATTAAAAATACCCCTCTTTTTTCCGATCTTCCATCGCAGCTTCGGACCTTTTGTCGTCAGCTCTACCACCACGTTCTGTTGTTCGTGTTGCTGCAACCTCGTTGATGATATCTTCAACAGAGCTGGCATCAGACATTACCGCACCTGTACATGTTGCATCACCAATTGTTCTGAAACGAACGGTCCTGTTTTCGACACTTTCATTTTCTTTGGTCTGAATGAAACTCGTCTTAGCCAGCAGGGTTCCATTCCTTTCAAAGACATCTCTTTGATGAGAAAAGTACAAAGATGGGAGGTCGATCTTTTCATGCAGAATGTACTGCCAGATGTCCATTTCAGTCCAGTTTGAGATAGGAAAAGCCCGAAAATGCTCGCCCATATTCTTCTTGCCGTTGAACAGATTCCATAGCTCAGGCCTTTGGTTCTTAGGGTCCCATTGGCCGAAATCATCTCTGTGAGAGAAAAAGCGCTCTTTTGCTCTTGCTTTCTCTTCGTCTCTCCTGGCTCCGCCCATGGCACAATCAAAATTGTGCTCGACAATGCCATCAAGAAGAGCGACTGTCTGCAGGCCGTTTCTGCTGGCGTTTATTCCTTTTTCTTCAACAACCTTTCCCTGATCAATTGCCTGTTGGACGGATGCAACGATCAGACGCGCTCCAGTCTTAGCGATCAGCTCATCCCTAAACTCGATAGTTTCTTTGAAATTGTGTCCAGTATCAACATGCATTAAAGGAAAAGGCACTTTTGCAGGCCAAAAAGCCTTACAAGCCAAATGAAAACAAACGATGGAATCTTTTCCACCGGAGAACAACAGAACCGGGTTCTCAAATTGAGCAGCAACCTCTCTAATAACGTAAATAGATTCTGCTTCTAATTCTTGCAAATGCGAAAGGCTGTATTGATTCATCTTTTAAGCCAATTTTATTTTATGATTTATTATATCGTATAATTCTGAAACGGATTCTTGAACCGTTCTATTCGTTGTTCGTATCTCAATGTGGTTCGAATCGGGAGCTTCAAATGGAGAATCAACACCCGTAAAGTTAGTGATCTCACCTGACCTTGCTTTTTGGTACAGTCCCTTAACGTCCCTTTGCTCGCAAACGTCAAGCGGTGTGTTGACGAAGACTTCGATAAAATCATTTTCACCTACAATCTGACGTGCCTGAGCCCTAATGCTCTTCAACGGGCTTACAAAACAGCATATCGTAACTAGGCCGGATTCAACAAACAATTTGGCGGTTTCTGCAATTCTACGAATGTTTTCTTCCCTGTCTTCAAGGGAAAACCCAAGGTTATTGTTAATCCCGGTACGCACATTATCACCATCCAACAATGTGGTTAGCACTCCTTCAGAAAACAGCTTTTTTTCAAGTTCTTTTCCAATGGTTGTTTTGCCGGAACCCGATAATCCTGTCATCCAAATAACAACGCCATGTTGCTTCAGCAAATGTTCCTTACTCTCCCGGGAGAGCATTTCTTCGAACACCGGGAATAGGTTTTTATCCTCCTGTTTCATAAAGGGATACAAATGTAAGTAAATAATGTATTTTCAATTAGCAATTCAGTCAGGGATGCCTTATCCCCATACTAATTGGTTATATTTGTAGTCCTAAAAATGTATATGGGGAAACTAAATGAACTTCCGGATTTCAGATTAACACCTAGGGTGGACCAGGTGGGCGTTGGAGACAGGATAGCCCGTATCCAGAGTCGAAGCATAAAAAAAGCATCGAAACTTCAAGGCCTGAAAATGATCTTGAATATGATTGACCTTACAACTTTGGAAGGTGCGGATACCTCGGGAAAGGTGCAACAGTTGTGTAATAAAGCCAGGTTTCTGCATAGCTCAAATCCTGACCTGCCAACTGTCGCTGCGGTTTGTGTATACCCTAACTTTGTTGCACAAGCCAAGAATGAGCTTTTGGCCACAAAAATCAAAGTAGCGGCTGTAGCAACGGCATTTCCTGCTGGCCAATCGAGCATGGATGTAAAAATTACGGACACAAAACTTGCTGTTGACGGTGGCGCAGATGAAGTGGATATGGTCATTTCACGAGGTCGGTTTCACCAGGGAGAATACAATTACGTGTTTGACGAGATCGCGGCAGTTAAGGAGGTCTGTGGGAAAGCAAGATTGAAAGTGATCCTTGAAACAGGAGAGCTTGGATCCCTGGATAAAGTGCGAAGGGCAAGCGACATTGCGCTCTATGCAGGTGCGGATTTTATTAAAACATCAACCGGAAAAATTCATCCTGCGGCAACTTTACCTGTTACCTGTGTCATGCTGGAGGCAATTAGGGATTATTTCTATGAAACAGGGACCATGGTAGGAATGAAACCTGCCGGAGGAATTTCAAATTCTAAGTTGGCACTGCAATATTTAGTGCTCGTTAAGGAAACACTTGGTGATGCGTGGCTAAGTAATCAATGGTTTCGTTATGGAGCAAGCAGCCTGGCGAACGATGTGCTGATGCAAATTGAAAAACAGAAAACAGGCATTTATCAATCAAAGGATTATTTTTCTAAAGATTAAATTATATGGGAAAATCACCAACACTCGAATTTGACTCCAAATGGGATTTGTCGCCGGCTCCGGAGAGTACTGATCACATCAACCTAAAGGAGAGATACGATCTATTTATCGGCGGTAAATGGGTAAAGCCGGAGTCTAAGAAATATTTTAAAACCATTAATCCGGCAACTGAAAAAGTACTTGCTGAGGTTGCAGATGGTAATGAAAAGGACATTGATAAGGCAGTTAAGGCAGCTAGAAAGGCATACAAGGAGGTGTGGTCTAAAATGGCTCCGGGAGAAAGGGGAAAGTACATTTATAGAATTGCGAGATTGATCCAGGAACGCGCCAGAGAGTTTGCGGTCATTGAGTCTATGGACGGTGGAAAAGCGATCAGGGAATCCAGAGATGTTGATATCCCACTGGCAGCAGGACATTTTTTTTATTACGCGGGCTGGACAGATAAATTGCAGTTTGCGTTTCCAAACAGAAAGGCAGAGCCTCTTGGCGTAGCCGGTCAAATTATTCCCTGGAACTTTCCGTTATTGATGGCAGCATGGAAAATAGCACCGGCATTGGCAACTGGGAACACGGTGGTTATAAAATCTGCAGAAACTACACCGCTTACCTTATATAAACTTGCTGAAGTAATTGAAGCTTCTGGCCTGCCTCCAGGGGTGGTTAATATTGTTTCAGGAGCAGGTGCCACGGGAGCTGCTATAGTCAACCACCCTGATATTGACAAGATTGCATTTACCGGTTCAACGGGTGTAGGTAAGATCATACAAAGAGCAGTTGTGGGAACGAGAAAAAAGACAACTTTGGAGCTTGGAGGAAAGGCTGCGAATATCATTTTTGAAGATGCACCTTTAGATCAAGCGGTAGAAGGCATCATTAACGGAATCTACTTCAATCAAGGTCATGTGTGCTGCGCAGGGTCAAGATTGTTTATACAATAATCGGTAAATGATATTGTCCTTCGTAAACTGAAAGACAGAATGGAATCACTGATAGTAGGTGATCCGCTTGACAAGAATACCGACATTGGAGCAATAAACTCTAAAGAACAGCTCGGTACGATCAACAAGTACATTAAAACGGGCAATGATGAAGGTGCAACCATGTATCAAAATTCTTGTCCACTACCAAAAAAAGGGTTCTGGTGCAGACCGACACTGTTCACTGATGTGTCACAATCCAGCAGGATCGTTCAGGAAGAAATATTCGGACCGGTTCTGGCAGTTCAAACTTTTCGTACAGTAGACGAGGTAATCGCTAAAGCAAATAACTCACCATACGGGCTATCAGCCGGCGTATGGACGGACAAGGGCTCAAAAATATTTAACCTGACATCACAAATGAAGGCGGGAATCGTGTGGGCGAATACCTACAATAAATTTGATCCTACTTCTCCCTTTGGAGGGTATAAAGAAAGTGGGTTTGGAAGAGAAGGTGGATTACATGGACTTAAACCCTATTTAAAGTTTTAGAAATGGATAGAGTAGAAATACTGAAGACATATAAGGTCTACATCGGAGGAGCTTTTCCGCGAACGGAGTCTGGCCGATATTATATACCTGTAAACGGGACGAAACAATTAGGTAACATTTGTCTGTCATCCAGAAAAGATTTCAGAAATGCGGTAGTTGCAGCAAGGAAAGCGTGTGGTAAATGGGCAGGGAAAAGCGCCGCTAACCGTAGCCAGATCATGTATCGAATAGCCGAAATACTTGAGGGAAGAAAATCACAATTTATGGCAGAACTGGAACT
>JAAZYJ010000172.1 GCA_014239715.1 Flavobacteriales bacterium | reverse complement strand
CAATGAGGGCGCTGCTCTGGGCAGTGTTGCTATTGATGACGGGCGTTATTTCGTTGCTATTCGAAGCACTTTTAGCTGCCCGCCCGTCCGGAGAGCAATACAACGAGCAAATAAAGAACAGGGTTCGCAGAGAAGCCGGACACAATGAAGGGTTTTCGATATGGTCAAAGAAATTGGCAAAGCTAGGGGGAGATTTTAAACACTTGAAAATATTTGAAAAGTTCAATCTGGGGGTCTTGATCGTGGATGGTACGGGGGAAATACTGGCTGCGAATCTCGAATTTTTAAATAAAACAGGCTACACGGAAGCTGATCTAATTGGCAACAAGGCAACAGCAGTGCTGGGAGATGGAGGCATCAATGAAAAAGATAATATTGAAAACAGGAACCGCGGAAAAGGCGAGATTTACGAGCACACGATCAACCATAAAGACGGGGGTATAGGAAGGTATTATACAGCGGGGATTCCGCTATATGATGAGTCAAAAAACGTAGCGGGCTCAGCCGGTGTAATTCTTGACATCACGGACATGCACCAATATCAAGCGCAACTGGAGCAAGCATTGTCCAGGGAGGTAGAATTAAGCACAATGAAATCACATTTCGTGGCCATGGCATCCCATCAGTTCAGGACCCCGCTGGCAATTATCCAAAACAATGTGGAGCTAATGGCAATGACCGCAAAGCTGGGTAAAGAAAGCTCGGCAAATAAATTTTTCGAATATGAGAAACGAATTCACAAAGAAGTTAGGAATATCACTAACTTAATGAATGAGGTTTTAGCCCTGGAAAAGGTAACAGCAGGCAAATTGAAAGCAAAGAAGAAGAAGACAGATGTAGCACAGCTTTGTGAGCAGGTGACCACAAAAATGAGCGAGATAATGGATGGCAACAGAAGAGTGACACTAACGATAGAAGGGGAGCGAACAGAAGTGTTTATAGATGATATTTTGTTGGCAAATTCGTTAGAAAACCTGATTTCCAACGCTTCAAAGTATTCTGAAGGAACAAATCCGGAGGTTAAATTGAAATTCAATGAAAGAGGACTGAGCATAGAGGTGATCGATGAAGGCATCGGGATTCCGGAAGATGCATTAGACTCCATTTTCACCCCATTTTTCAGAGCTCCAAACACAGGCAACATTCAGGGGCATGGACTAGGATTAAACATCGTCATGGAATACGTGGGGCTGAACGGAGGAAGCTTTGAAATAGACAGTGTACTCGGAATGGGCACTACTGCCAGGATGGTGTTTGGCCCAGAATCTTTAGTCTAGAAAAAACGAACGAATAATAATGAAAACAAAATAGAATGTATTGTTTTGTAAATAAAGTGGTTCAAGTAAGCCTTGAAAACGAAATAAACTAACAATAATTAGCAGCTAATTGCCAATGTTATAATACATTTCCATCATGGAGGAACAACGCAAAATATTAGTTATTGAAGATGAGCCGGGGTTGAGAACAACTTTAGCCGAACTTCTTGAGATAAACGGCTATGAAGTACAAACAGCCAAAGATGGACTGGACGGCTTCAATTCAATTCTGGAGTATAACCCACACCTTGTGATATGTGACATCAATATGCCAAAGATGAACGGGTATGAGGTGTTGAGCTCTATCAACAAACGAATGTCTGAAGATTTAATGCCGTCATTTCTTTTTCTTACGGCCCGCGTTCAGCTGGACGACATCAAGCAAGGGTTGAAATTGGGCGCAGATGACTATATACTTAAACCATTTGTTAGTACAGATCTGCTGGCGTCAATAGAAATGAGGCTCAAAAAGAGACAATCACTACTCGACTACAATGATGGAAATCCGGGCAAAGAAGATTCAGGAGTAATAATAAGGCAACCCCAGACTAATGAAAAGATCGGTTTGCCAATAGGGGAGGGGATTCGGTTTATCAAGCTGGCAGAGGTGGTCAAATGTGAAGCGGAAAGAGCGTATTGCAACTTCTACCTAACCTCAGGCGAAAAGATCTTGGTGTCCAAGCCAATGAAGGAATTTGAAGATCAGCTGGAGCAGTCAGGATTCATAAGGGTACACAAATCGTATATAGTTAACATGAATTGTGTGGACACTTACGTTAGAGGAAAAGGAGGATACCTGGTCCTGTCAGACGGCAGCAACGTGGCAGTTTCGGCAAGGAAAAAAGAGGCTGTTCTAACCGCTCTGCGCACATAAATCCGGGTATAGAAACGAATTGAATCAATGAGCAATCAGGAGAAAATACTTGTTATAGACGACGAAAAGGGCATTCTGGAAACCCTTACCGAGATCTTGTCATTAGTGGGGTACGACGTCATTACAGCAACCAATGGCTTGGATGGAATAAAATTTGCCGAGACCCAGTTTCCGGATCTGATCATTTGCGATATTATGATGCCCGGAATAGACGGATATGAGGTGGCAAGACGAGTAAGAGACAATTCTGATATGGTGGCGGTACCCTTCCTTTTTTTATCGGCTAAGGCCTCAAATAAAGATTTCAGAAAAGGCCTTGGTGCAGGAGCCGACGATTACCTTGTGAAGCCCTTTGGTAGCAAGGAGCTGGTTGACACTGTCGAGATGAGACTGAATAGGGTGAAGTCTTTAACTGCTGGAAATAAGTCTTTGCAGGACAGCATAAATAATGCGAGACACATTCAGGATGTTATATTGCCTTTGGACTCTGCGTTAAGTCAGACCTTCGAAAAACATTTTAAGATCTATCGCCCGAGAGATGTGGTTTCCGGAGACTTTTATTGGTTAAACGAGGCAAATGATAATTCTCTTATTGCTGTTGCAGACTGTACCGGCCACGGTGTGCCCGGCGCAATGTTGAGCATGGTGTGTTATGACAAACTCAATGCCGTAACTACCGAGGATCCTAACATTTCTCCTGCAGGACTTCTTACCAGAGTCAATGGAATGATCTATGATTTTATGCTTGCCAATGAAAAAGAGATCCCAATAAAAGACGGAATGGACATTGCACTCTGCGCATTCGATAGAGACCGAAAAAAGCTTATTTTTTCCGGTGCCGCAAGACCACTTTATCTAATAACAACCCAAGAGTTTGAAGAAAAGCACAACATTACCAAACACGGCACCGTGGAGGGCAAAAATCTCTTCGAACTGAAAGGAGACATCTATTCGATCGGCGCATCCAATAAGCATCATGTTTTTACTGAACAGGCCACCCCAGTTCAGGAGTCCGACAGGGTCTACCTGTTTTCAGATGGATATACGGACCAGTTTGGAGGGCCAAGAGACAAAAAACTTAACCGATCAAGATTAAGGGAGGCCCTGCTGCAAACGAGCTCACTGTCAATGGAAGATCAAAAAGAACACCTTGAGACGATGTTGAGTGACTGGAGGGGAAGGCAGGAGCAAACAGATGACATTACCTTGATCGGCATTGAAGTATGACCAAGGTGTTTTTAACAAAGGCGAATACAAAAAAGCAAGTCTCATTTCAAGCTCTATTTTACATCGCCTGCATTGGACTCTGTATGCTATTAGCTTCTTGTAAGATCCATAGGCCTGAAAAATTTTACGAAAAAGTTGAAAATCAAATCGAGCCAATTGATGCGATCATAGTCCCGGGAGTTCCTTTTCGAGATAGTAGCTGGAGCAACGTAATGAAGCTAAGGATGCATTGGGCAAAACACCTTTGGGATCGCCGGATGACCAACAATGTGATCCTGTCCGGGGGCGCAATTTACACGCCTTATTCAGAATGCAAGATCATGAGGCTTTATGCGATCCAAATGGGAATCCCGAAGGAACATATTTTTATCGACTCTCTGGCCCAGCATAGTACTGAAAATGTTTATTATTCTTATTATGTCGCTCAAGACAACGGGCTTGATAGGATTGCGGTGGCGAGCGACCCCTACCAAACAAAAGCCCTTAAACCATTTGTAAGAAAACTGAACAGAAAACTAAATACCGATGTCCTTCTGCTCCCTGCAATATTAGACTCGATGAACGCTACACCCATGAAAGATTACAAAATTGACTATCAACAGGCGGTCGACTCAAATTTCATTAATATTACAGAAACACAAAGCCTGGTGTATCGGCTATTCGGAACATTGGGAATGCATATTGACTGGAAGACGAGGCCGTAGATGGAATCGGGAAATAACAGATAAGTAAAACAAAGTATAAAATGAGCATCACTAAACAAATTGCCCTGACACTGTTCATCATTGCTACAGCTACCCCCGTCTTTTGCCAGACAATGACCGTTTCCACCCCGATCTCATTACCGGATTCGCTTGAGAATTATCACCCTCAAATTGAGATGACCAACGACAATGTGCCGGCTGTGCTCTGGACAAGCCCAACACTTCAGAATCTCTATTTTGCTAGGCATAACGGAATCAATGGGTTTGACACACCTTTGCAACTGAACCCAAACGGACTGCCGGTTCAATCGTACAACTGGAGTGGGCCTGACCTTGCCGTTTGGCAAGACAACATATATGTTGTTTTTAAAGAATACGGATATTCGACAGGCCATGTTTTTTTAGTGAAATCTATCGATAATGGAGTCTCGTTCGGAGATACGGTAAGGATAGACGATTTAATGAGCGGCTACGCCAATTATCCTGATGTAGCGGTATTTAACGATACCGTTTATGTTACGTTCATGGATCATGACCCCTCAGGATTGAATCCACAATATGTGGTGTCCAGATCGGTAGATGGTGGCACAACCTTTGAACCCGCTGTGGATGCCGGGTCAATTCTTGGAGATGAGGCATGCGATTGCTGTCAGCCCGAAATTATTGTGAACGACAAATACGTGGTCGTTTTCTTTAGAAACAACTACTCCAACATTCGCGATGTAAAGGCGGTAGTTTCCTATGATCGGGGGGCTACGTTTTCCAGCTCTGTCCCGGTCGATGATCACTTGTGGACGGTTATGGCCTGCCCAAGCAGTGGCCCCGATGCGGCATTTTCAGAAACAGATGTTATGATAACTGCCTACCGATCCCGATCAGTCGGGGTTAATCGAGTGTACATTAACGAATACGATCTGCTTGCCGATAGCTCGGTCATCACGTCCGAACTTTCATTGGGAACGGGAGTAACGCCGAACTATCCCCAAATTGCATTCTCAGGTGGGAACCTTGGAGCAGTGTGGGAAGGGCGGGGTGCGGACCCCGATATCTTTTTTAACTGGTCTTCATCAGGAGTTTCGGCCCTGGACTCGATCAACATCCTTAATGTGACCGATGCGACCGGAACACAGTCAAAACCGGACATTTGTTACGGAAATGGCAAATATCATGTGGTGTGGTCGGAAGTGAGCACGAATGAAGTGAAGTATGCAACCATAAGCGAGTCGCTATCGGTTCAGGAAAATTCAGAAGATGAGGAGTTCATCGTTTATCCCAACCCTTCAAGAGACGTCATAACAGTAAGCACTTTGCTGAACGGGCACGATTCTTTCGATATCGAAGTGCTGGACACCAAAGGACAAACGCTTTTAAAACAAAGAACAAGGAGCACGGTCGGGGAGAACCTATTCCGGCTTGATGTGTCAGGGCTAAGCCCGGGAATGTATGTTATACGAATGGTTTCAGGGAATAGAAGTGTAGCCCAAAACATTGTGGTGATCCCGTGAATAATGAGCATAAAAGTTCAGCGGGGAATGATAAAATTCACTTGCTCAAAACAACTTTTTCAACTCCAACCAAACCCAGATCATCGAATAGTTCGATCAGATACACCCCGTCAACGCCACCGAGGTCAAGGGTGATT
>JAAZYJ010000103.1 GCA_014239715.1 Flavobacteriales bacterium | reverse complement strand
GTTTTTTCACTATACAAAAAGAACTTGCTTCAATACTGAATCGGTCTTACCGCTCATTGCTAAAGCCCATTTGCTTGGTTGGTGTATTCTGCTATATTTGTGTAAAACTTTAAACTCCGTAAAATGAAAAAATATTTACTACTTCTTATTTGTTTAACTATGTTGTCTACTACCTTTGGGCAAGGTATGAACCTCGATCTGGAGGCATGGACATCCGCGGGTTCATATGATGAACCGGACGGGTGGATAACAACAAATTCATTTTCTGCTTTTGGCTTTCCGGTTCAGGTTGTTAAAAACACAACATCGCCGGCTAGTGGAGCAGCTTCTGCCGACGTTGAAACAGCTCTGTGCACTGGCTGTCCAGCATTTGGTCTGGATTCTAATTTTTTCGGAATTGTTTATCAAGAAATCCCTACAACGACTATGCCGGTATCTGTGGACGTTGCATGGAAGTACGCACCGGTTGGTTCGGATTCAGCAGCAATTTTTGTAGAGCTTACACACTATGATGTGTCATTGAGTGATCGTGTTGTTGATGCTGGGGGATTTGTGTTTCTTGGACCTAATGGCACCTGGACTACTACTAATATTCCTTTGTTTTACTTTACGGCCGATACGCCTGACACATTGACGTTGTATGCGGCATCAAGTGGTGGACCAATGTTTGGTACTACACCCGTTGCAGAAATCGGCTCTGTATTGTCTGTTGATGATTTCGTGATCAATCAACCCGCTACTTCGATCCAAGAAAACGTCTTAGCTGATGTTAATGTGGTTGGGATGGAAGGTCAAATTGTTATTGAGCTGTTGGAAGAAGCAAATGCAACAGTAACGCTTGTTAATATGACCGGAAAAGTGCTTAAAGTGAACGCTTTCACCGGAAACAGAAATATTTTGGATACTAGAAGCTTTGCTTCAGGTGTATACCTGGTCCATGTTCGTTTGGAGAGTGGACAAATAGTTACCAAGAAAGTATTTATAAAATAGAGCAATAATCATTTTGATAAGGCCTTGCCCTAACAGGCAAGGCTTTTTTTTTGAATAATCCGCATAATTAGTTAATTCGAGCATGAAATACTTTTCGGTACTGATCCTGTTTGTTTTATTTTCTTGCGCTGGTGAAGAAAGGTCAACCAATGTGTCCGAAAGAAATGTTCGGGGTATGGTTGTTACAGCTCATCCTACTGCCTCTGAAGTGGGCTATGCAATTCTTAAACAGGGAGGGAATGCTTATGATGCTGCGGTAGCGGTTCAGTTTGCATTAGCCGTTGTTTACCCCAGAGCCGGAAATATTGCGGGAGGAGGATTTGCAGTTTACCGTTTGGAAAATGGCGAGTCGGGTGCCCTGGATTTCAGAGAAAAAGCACCATTAAAGGCCCATAGAGATATGTATTTGGATCAGGATAGTGCTGTTGTTGAAGGGTTATCATCGTTTGGTGCACTTTCGGTAGGAGTGCCCGGCACAGTGGAGGGAATGATAAAGCTTCATAATAGACTTGGAGTACTGCCGTTTCAAGCTGTAATTCAGCCATCAGTTGAGCTTGCTGAAAATGGATATGAGCTAACAGAAAAGGAAGCTAATAAGTTGAATCAGTATCAAGATGAATTCTTGAAAGCCAATGATTTTGAATTTCCTTTTTTGAACGCCGAAGGATGGAACGAGGGAGATTCGATACGACTGCCAGCGCTTGCCATGACACTGAGAAGGATCAGGGATTACGGAAGGGCCGGATTTTATGAGGGTCAAACTGCAAATGATATCGTGGGTGAAATGGAAGATAGGGCAGGTTTCATTGCGCTAAAGGATCTTGCAGACTACGAATCGATCTGGCGAAACCCGATTATAGGTTACTATAAAGGATATAAGGTAATAACCATGTCGCCGCCGTCAAGTGGAGGAATAGCACTAATGCAGCTTCTGAAAGGGAGTGAGGCTTACGATTTCAAAGAAATGGGGCACAACACAGTCAGCTCTGTTCATGTTATGGCGGAACTGGAACGTAGGGTCTATGCGGATCGGGCAACGTATTTAGGAGATCCGGATTTCAATGATATTCCGACCTTTATGTTGCTTGATTCGACATACATCGTAACACGGAATTCAACGATATCGATGGATCAGGCAACTCCGTCTGAACAAATTCGAGAGG
>JAAZYJ010000104.1 GCA_014239715.1 Flavobacteriales bacterium | reverse complement strand
TAACGTCAACGCCGTATTTATGGTGGTAATACTCACACCATCGTTCACCGGCCAGCTTTGAGATACCATAAACCGTGTTAGGGTCCATTATGGTATTCTGTGGCGTATTTACCTTTGGGGTTCCTGGCCCAAATACGGCAATAGAGCTAGGCCAGAAGATTTGCTTCACAAGGCCTTCTTTCGCAAGGTTTAGCACATTGAATAATCCTGCCATGTTAAGCTCCCAAGCGAATTCAGGTCTTTTTTCAGCAGTTGCCGACAATAACGCAGCAAGCAGATAGATCTCAGTGACCTTATATTTTGTGACGATGCTTCGCAATGTCTCAAAATCCATTACATCAAGCTGCTCCGAAGGGCCATCAATGTGAAGTTGTTTAATGTCAGATCCAATTACATTTTCGGTCCCGTGTTTCAACCTTAAATGGTGTAATAATTCAGAGCCGATCTGCCCACCGGCGCCAATAATCAGTAGTTTTTTGTTGTCTCGTTTCACCCCTTAATGATTATTGATTTATCGAGTTAGATTTACTATTTGTAATCTGGCAACAAATGTATTAAAATATATAACTAACGCTGAGAAGAACCTTGATTTGAAACGGTTACATCGGGGCAAGAGATCAAGTAATACCCGGCCGTAATGAAGAAGTTTCGAAGAAAAGGTATTGTCTTGAACGGGTGAACAGATTTTCTCGGTTTCAGACCAAATTTAACCTCATAGTTAGGATTGATAAAGTACCAAACTTCACGGTCCATATTGTATCCTTCGTTGGACAATAAACAGCGAAACCGTTCCAGACTGATGCCTGTTTCCTTTATTTCAATTAGATTTTCAATGTTTTTTTGCCTTTCTCCAAATAACTTTAAAGTTGACCTGTACATTCCTGTAGGTAGTAAATGGAACCAGGGTAGTTTTGATAGTAGACTATTCTTACAGGTTTGCTGGTGTCCACCAAAGGGCATTTGCCAAGGAGGGAACCCGAGAAAAAATTTACTCGTTGGCTTAAGAAACCTCTTAACATAAGCCATGAATTTTTCCTGGTTATGGATGTGTTCAATTACATCTCGCATAATAATAATGTCGAACTTCCACTCTACGTTTGGATCAATGTTATATATATCTTTTACCATGAACTTTGCTCGACCTTTATTTGGGTGATTGGAGAAATATTGATTAGCCTTGTCGATTTTCCCTTGCAGTATGTCAATTCCTACAACTTCACATCCACGTTCGACAAATGGTATCAGATTGCCTCCTTCTCCGCACCCAATTTCCAGGATCGAAGTGTCGGAATCTATAGGGTGCACCTCTTCAATGAATGGGATGACGTACTTTTCGGTGGTTTGAGCCTGTTCATTAAAGTACCTTTGCTTATTGGTATGTCTTTCCTGCATTCGGCCCTGCCAGTTATACAGTCATTATATCTTTCTCTTTGTTCTCTACAAGAGTGTCGACCCTTTTGGAATATGCGTCAGTTAGCTCCTGAACATCAATTTCAGCATTATTTGCCATGTCTTCGGAGACACCATCATTTTTTAGGCTTCTGATAAAATC
Source organism: Flavobacteriales bacterium (assembly GCA_014239715.1). The sequence continues at coordinate 1,517 of JAAZYJ010000104.1, read as the reverse complement.
GTTTGCCTCTTTTCTGGAGTTTCTTATGCCAACTTTTGCATGCTCTCCTGCTGCTTTAGCCCTTTTAAAAAGATCTTTTCTTCTTTCTTCGGTTAGTACAGGAACATTTATCATTATTAGCTCACCATTGTTTTGTGGATTAAGGCCTAGGTTAGCATTTGTAATTCCTTTGGAAATATCATCAAGTATAGACTTTTCCCAGGGCTGAACAGAAATCGTCCTGGCATCCACAGTATTTACATTGGCAACTTGATTTAATGGCGTTGGCGTTCCATAATATTCTACCTGAACCGAGTCCAGCATTGACGGAGTTGCTTTTCCAGCCCTTATTTTTGTGAGCTCATTGGCAAGATGCTCCATAGATTTTTTCATAGACGATTCTGCCTCTTCAATTGCCATTTTTATTTCTTCGGTCATAATCCTAGTTTTTACACGTTTCGAGCTGGAGTCGATGTTTTAAGCCAACCAAATATAAGACTTTGAACTTACACGTCTACAAGTGTGCCAACGTCTGCTCCTTGCACCAGATTAAACAAATTCCCGGGAGTATTCATGTCGAACACAATGATCGGCAGATTGTTTTCTTTGCACAAAGTGAAAGCTGTTAGATCCATGACGCTTAGACCCATGTCATACACCTGATCAAATGAAATGTTGGCAAATTTTGTCGCCTTCGGATCTTTCTCCGGGTCTGCTGTATAGATGCCATCAACCCGTGTCCCTTTTAAAATGACATTTGCTTCGATTTCAATAGCCCTAAGCGATGCGGCGGAATCAGTAGTGAAAAAAGGGTTGCCGGTTCCTGCCCCGAAGATTACAATTCTTCCCCGCTCCAAATGTCTGACGGCTTTCCTCCTGATAAATGGTTCGGCAATTTCTTTCATCTCGATCGCTGATTGCAATCGTGTCTGAAGCCCCAATGATTCAAGTGCTGCTTGAAGAGCCATGCTATTGATCATTGTTGCCAGCATTCCCATGTAGTCGCCTTGAGTCCGCTCCATGCCTCCGTCAGATGCTTGAACTCCTCTAAAGATGTTTCCTCCACCAATGACAATTGCTATTTCAACTCCACCTTCAGAAACGGATTTTATCTCCTCTGCGTATTGCATAAGTCGGTCATTGTCAATGCCGAACCCTTTATTGCCCATCAGGGCTTCTCCACTTAGCTTGAGGAGAACTCTTTTATATTTCATAAGTGATGTTGTAACAAAGTACTCCTAAATGTAAGGATAAAAAAAAAGAGAGCTAAGCTCTCTTTTAATTATTTAAATAGAAAGGGAAACCCTTTTAAATTCTGTTACAGTGAGATCTCCATCCGTTTCCTGAAGAAACTGTTTCACTGATTTTTTATTGTCTCTGACAAATGCCTGGTTTAATAAAGTAGATTCCTTATAGAATTTATTCAATCTTCCATGAGCGATCTTTTCAGCTAGCTCTGCAGGCTTACCTTCTTGAATAGCAAGCTCTTTCCCAATTTCCAATTCCTTTTCAATAACTTCCTTCGGCACGGATTCCGC
>JAAZYJ010000105.1 GCA_014239715.1 Flavobacteriales bacterium | reverse complement strand
TTATTTGAGCATATGGAAATTACCCAAAAAGCACGTAAGACTAAAACAGGACAGTACGCAACGGGTGAAGAAGTACTTCAAAAATTGAAATACAAACATGCAATCGTACCGTTGATATTAGATTACAGGAAGTTGCGAAAATTAAAAAATACATATGTTGATCCTTTGCCCTTATTAATGGACGAAGTTGACGGGAAAATCCATACCAGCTATATGCAAACAGTGGCTGCGACAGGGAGATTGAGCTCCCATAATCCAAATCTTCAAAACATTCCAATACGCTCGGAAAAGGGAAGGGAAATTCGAAAGGCCTTTGTGTCTAGAGGGGAATCTTTTAAGCTAATGGCAGCGGATTATTCCCAAATAGAACTTCGCATAATTGCGGCCTTGAGTGAGGATAAAAATATGATAGCGGCCTTCAAGGAAGGGCAGGACATTCATGCGGCAACTGCATCGAAAGTTTTTCATGTTGCTTTGGACAAAGTTACCCGAGATCAAAGAAGCTCGGCAAAAGCGGTGAATTTTGGAATAATATACGGCCAATCGGCGTTTGGTTTGGCACAGAATCTGAATATAACCAGAACCGAGGCAAAGAAAATAATAGACAGCTACTTTGAACAGTATCCTACGATCAAAACCTATATGGATAAAGCAATAAAAAATGCCAGGGAAAAGGAATACGTTGAAACGATCATGCAGCGCCGTCGGTACTTAAAAGACATTAATTCAGCAAATGCGGTTGTTCGTGGATTTGCGGAGCGAAATGCTATTAATGCCCCAATTCAGGGGTCTGCTGCAGACGTTATAAAATTGGCCATGACAGCAGTATTTAAGGCAATGGATAAAGCGAATTTAAAATCCAAAATGTTATTACAGGTTCATGATGAGCTTGTCTTTGATGTGCACGAAAGTGAGGTAGAGATAATGACGGAATTAGTGAGGAATGAAATGGAGAATGCAGTAGAATTAGAGGTTCCCATGAAGGTGGAAATGGAATTTGGCGACAATTGGCTGGACGCTCATTAACCTGTCCGGTGGTGTATTTTGTGTTGGTAAAAGTAATTTACTCGTTTAGCGATCGTTCCCCCCGCCTAGATATAGCCAGTTTTCACTTTCGATCAAATCATCGAATTCTTTTTCAAATACAGTTATTGATTTTGGATATCCGTAACGGCGCCGGACTTGTTTTCTTGTTCCGTTCACAACAACAGACGTTGTTGTTTCAGGTAAATCTGAGATCCCGGGATTGTCGTATTCATCCTCCATTTGCAGATAACCAGTTTCATTAACCACATCAAAGAATCGGATCATTTGCTCTTTGCTGATCGTTGCGGTGTACCTTCCTAAAAGCTTCAGGTTGCGAATTCCATTATAGGTAACAAAGCCGCTGTTGTATATATTCATTTCATATACCGGGCAGGTTCCGTAACAATACCCTCTTTTTATAGAGGCAAATAAAGAGTCGTCGTGGCTAACATTTTCAAAAAGAGGTTGGTGTTCGCTTTCGTGGTGGACATGCGTTTGTCCCTCCTCATGCTCTGAGACAGTTTCAATTTCAGTATGCGCATTCTTGGAATTGGCGCATGAATAAAGCACAAATACCGATGTTGTTATATACAATAAATGGTGTAACATGAATTACTTATTTGACATTAAAGTTATTGTTATCTACGAAATAGAATCAAATAGTCTGCCATAGATTTTACATCAACGATTTTATATGTACTATATTTAACCATGCGAAACATACTTTTTTGGAGTTTTATTCTGACAATGTTGTCGTGTCAACAAAACATTGAAAAAACGACAACAGAAGACAAAGCTGTAATTCAACGATTAATGTTGGATGCGTCGATGGCAGATCAGTTGGTGGTTCTTCCGCTTTCGTGCATCGATATTGAATATCCAAATAAGCTTAATCAGGTAATTGGAGACAAAACGGACTTGAAGCACCCAGAGATTTTGCATCCTGCTTTTTATGGGTGTTTCGACTGGCATTCTTCTGTTCACGGACACTGGTCTCTTGTTCGTCTGGTAAAAGCGTTTCCCGAAATGGAAAGTTACGAGAGGATAATCAGTGGATTACTCGGTCATATCTCGGCTGAAAACATTGCAAAAGAGCTCGAGTACTTTGACGACGAATTAAGTCAGGGGTTTGAACGAATGTATGGTTGGGCGTGGTTGTTGAAGTTGTCAGAAGAGCTGCATAATTGGGAAGATCCTGTGGCCAAAGAATTAGAGGCAAACCTCAAACCTCTTTCGGAGCTGATAGCAAACAGGGTGAAGAATTTTTTACCCAAATTAAATTACCCCATTCGTGTTGGAACACATACAAATACGGCTTTTGCCATGACAATGATATATGATTACGCCTGTGCAGTAGCCGATATAGAACTTAAACAGGTCGTTGTGAAAAGAACAAAGGAATATTTTTTAAAAGACATGAATTGTCCTCTTTCATGGGAACCAAGTGGGTACGATTTTTTATCCCCATGTCTTGAAGAAGCGGATCTAATGAGGCGCGTTCTTTCAAAAGAAGAGTTCAAGAACTGGCTGAGCGAATTTCTGCCGCAATTATTGGACCCGGAATTCACGCTAACCCCTGGAATAGTCAGCGACCGTACAGACGGTCATTTAGTTCATTTGGATGGTCTTAATTATAGTCGTGCCTGGTGCTTGTACGGAATCGCCGAGACATTACCTGAATACCAGCACCTAATTAAGCTTGCAAATAAACATATAGAACATTCGTTACCAAACATGAGGGATGGGAATTATCAGGGCGGTCACTGGCTAGCAAGTTTTGCTTTGTTGGCATTAAGCAATCAATAAGAATTACTTATAATCAATACTCCACCCTCTATTTATCAGGACATTTTCAAGGGTAACGATCTCTTGAGCCAGACCTAATGTTTCTTGTATTTTTGAAAAGACAAGCTGGTTCCCTTCAATTGCAGGATCCAATCCAAAAGGAAAGCTGAGTATGTCGGAATTTTCATGTGTTTCGGCAAATGCGATCCATTGCCTTAATAGATTAATGGATTCATTATCGCTAAGCTTGAAGTCTGAAGAACGAACCGAACAGAAAAATTCAATTGATTGAATAGCGCGCGTGAGTAAAACATTCAGTCTTTTTCGTCCATTAATGGTGTTCATCGGGCCAAAACGCATGTGAAACATTCCTTCTTCATTTCTCGCATAACCGAAGCTGATGAACAGACAATCGCACTCATCGCCCTGCACATTTTCAAGTGCCTTAAAAAACCCTGTATTATTGTCAATTTTATCGTTTATTGACTGCTGTGCGACTTCAGAAAGCTCATTCCAGATACAACTTAATTGTTCTTCCGAAAAAGCAACGATTCCAATGCTTTTTTCAAGGGGAATGGATCGTTCTATGGCACGTGCAATTGTTTTTGCCTCGACTTCGTTTCTTCGGTCTATGAACGAAGCATTTTCAATGAAATGATGTTTAATTGGGGCCAGCTTAATGGAGTCCGGATATGCCTTCAAGCTTCCTGAGTAAAAGTGCTTGTTTGAGAACGCGATCAGGTCAGGGTGTCTGCTTCGGTAATGGTGTTGTAGCATTACTTTTTGCCAGTTATAGCTCGCTTGATGGAGCAAGTCGGCTGTTTC
>JAAZYJ010000372.1 GCA_014239715.1 Flavobacteriales bacterium | reverse complement strand
GCGAATACCTGCGATTCAACTGGAATGCTGCGCTGGCACAGGATCCACACAATACTAAAGGGGTCTACTTCGGCAGTCAATTTGTTCATTATTCTGAGAACAAAGGCAGGGATTGGAGAATAATTTCGCCTGACCTAACCACTAACGATTCAACGAAGCAACAGCAACACAAGAGTGGTGGCTTGACCATTGATGCAACAAAGGCCGAAAATCACACAACAATTTTGTGCATAGAACCAAGCCCAATAAACAAAGATGTTATTTGGGTGGGAACTGACGATGGCAATGTTCAGGTTACTAAGGATGGAGGTAAGTCCTGGGTAAATGTATCAATGAGGCTGGTTGGTCCGAAAAAAGGATTTTGGGTACCACAAATCCATGCATCCAAACACGCTGAAGGTGAAGCATACATTGTGGTCAATGATTACCGAAGAAATGATTGGAAACCATATGTCTATAAAACAATCGATTTTGGAAATACATTTGTCAGAATAGTCGATGTGAATGATGTTAGTGGGCACGCGCTTTCCATAGTACAGGATCCGATAGAACAAAAGCTGCTTTTCCTGGGGACTGAAAATGGACTGTACTTTACAATCAATAAGGGGAATACATGGACAAAGTGGGAAAAAGATTATCCGTCAGTTTCAACTATGGATATGAAGATTCAGTCGAGAGAAAACGACTTGGTTATTGGAACCTTTGGAAGAGCAATTTACATTTTAGATGACATAAGACCGTTGCGCGAACTAGCTAGCTCCTATGGGGAATGGCCGAAAAAGGATCTTCATGTATTCGATCACGGCACAGCATATCAGATGAACAATTTGCCCGCGACAGGAGTCCGGTTCAGAGCCGGGGGGTATTTTTCAGGCCAGAACCAATCCAGCAACGCGCAGCTCCAGGTGTGGATCAGGGAAGTGGGTGATCCCGACGCTAAAATTGAAAAGAATACTGAAGAAAATGGGAAGAGTAGAGGTAAAAAGCAAAAACGGATTGACGAAGAAAAGAAGGAGCAAACGGAAAATGAAAAGGATACTAATTGGAAGGATATTGTAATTCGCGTGAAGAATAGTAGCGGTGATACTTTGTATACCTATAGTCAAAAGGCAGATACGGGATTGCAGGTTGTTTCTTGGCGATTGAACGAAAAAGGGGTCCGCTATCCAAGCAGAAAAAAAGTCAAGAAAGACGCAAAGGATCCTGGTGGACCGCTAGTCCTCCCGGGAGAATATAAACTGTTGATCACATACGGCACATTCTCTGATTCTGCTACCGTTCAAGTTAAGCCCGACCCAAGGGTTGTTTTCAATCTTGATGCGGCCGTCGATGCAAGAAAGCTTTGGGACGAACACGCCAAAACAATTGACCTCGCGCGTCGGGCCATGGAAAGGTTGATTGATGCTGAGCAGACGATTAACAGAGTAAACGTAAGTTTTGAGCTGGAGGAAGACTCGGTTCAAAACAAAATCAATGAGCTGGGTAAAGAAATAGGCGATAGTATCGTTAAGATCCAGAACCTATTCATGCAAGCTAAAGGTCTGAAAGGATATCATGACAATTCGAAAAAACTAAATACCTATTTGTTCAATGCTACTTCACATATAAGATCTTCAATTAATGGACCTACATCGACCTCTAGATTTGCGGTTGAGATAGCAAAAGAAAAGACGGAAGAAATTGTCAAACTAATCAACGACTTCTTCTCTACAGAATGGGCCGATTACCAAAAAGAAGTGAATAAGCAAACCCCCAAGGTGTTTGAAAACTACAACGAACTCAGACAAGAATAAGATGACCATTACATTCATCCAAACCGGCGGGACCATAGACAAAGATTACCCCCACACTTCTAAAGGATGGGCCTTTGAAATTCATGAGCCGGCCCTGGAAAGAGTATTAGAAAAGCTCAATCCATCTTTCCAGTTTAATGTAGTTTCAGCCTTTAAGAAAGATAGCCTTGAGATTACAAATGATGATTTAAAGAAACTGAGAGAAATTATTGAGCAAGTAAATTCTGATAAGATTATCATTACACACGGTACCGATACGATGGCCAATACAGCATCATTCATTTCCGACCTTGGGATGAACAAAACAATTGTAATTACAGGTTCGATGAGACCACAAAAGTTTGTGGATACCGATGCGGATGTTAATTTGGGGATGGCAATTGCGGCAGTGCAAACCAGTGAATACGGAGTGTTTCTATGCATGCACGGAATCGTAATCCCGGAGAAGCAAATAGATAGGGACATGACAACCGGGAAGTACTTTAAGAAAGCAGAGAAATGATTTCGAAACAAGAGCTGCAGGACGCGGCAAAAAGGGTCAATCCTCATATCCATAAAACGCCTGTTTTATCTTCTGAGACGATTAACAAGATGTTGGGATTGAACGTATACTTTAAATGCGAGAACTTTCAAAAAATGGGCGCTTTTAAAATGCGTGGTGCAACCAATGCGATTATGTCATTAACCCAATCAGAAAGAGCGAATGGTGTTGTGACACATAGCTCGGGGAATTTTGCTCAAGCGGTTGCACTTGCTTCAAAAATGAACAACACCGAAGCCACGATCGTAATGCCGACAAGTGCCCCTAATATCAAGAAGCTGGCGGTCATTGGATATGGAGCAAAAGTTGTAGACTGCGCTCCCACCCAACAGGCGAGAGAAGAAGCGGCAGATACAGTTGTTTCAGAAACCGGCGCTACACTGCTCCACCCTTCCAATCAAATTGAAGTAATTATCGGGAATGCCACGGCTGCAATGGAACTCTTCGAACAAGTGAGAAACCTAAATGCTGTTTTTACACCGGTAGGAGGCGGTGGGCTAATTGCCGGAACAGCTTTGGCGAAGCATCGATTTGCCAATCATGTTCAGGTTTTTGGCGGGGAACCGTCGGGGGCAGATGATGCATATAGATCTTTAAAAGCAGGTTACGTGATTCCGGTGGAGAATCCGATGACAATTGCTGACGGCCTTAGGACCTCCCTTGGAGATGTCAATTTTCCAATTATTAAGGAGTTGGTTGAAGAGATATATTTGGTTGAAGAGAATGAAATTGTAGAAGCAATGCGGTTGGTTTGGGAACGAATGAAGGTCATCATTGAACCGTCCTCAGCTGT
>JAAZYJ010000106.1 GCA_014239715.1 Flavobacteriales bacterium | reverse complement strand
GTTCTAAACAGGCTCAAAATAAAGCGGAAGAAAAGTCCAAAGGAATACTGAAGCTTGTTGATCAGATCAAGGAGCAAGAAACGGACGCCAACGTACTCCAATACATCAATTATTAACAACAAGGTGCTTTTGCTGACACAATCCTGGTATTTGAAGAGGGCCCCAACCTATATAAGGGCTAGCATAGATGACAATAGAGAGTACTACTTCCGGCCAAAGTCAGCCGGTATTTCACCCCAGGCTTTAGTCTCCCATTTTAGGATTGGATTTTTGTAGGTATTGCTTTCAAGCCACTTTTCTGCCCGCAAAATGAGGTCTTTTAGCTCAGGCCCCGGACTCTTCTTTGTTCGGCAGCGTTTCGCTTTGACCCAGCCCATGGCAATTCTCGAATCAGAATAAATGGGAATGGCGTGAAGCTTTTCGTCTCTTTCCTTTTTTAAATGGGCAAGAGCGTGTACCAGAGCCAGAAACTCTCCAATATTGTTGGTGCCTCTTTTATAAGGTCCCTTGCTGAAAAGAACATGTTCCTTGTTGAATGTCCACACCCCTTGATACTCCATCACCCCCTTTCCATTGCACGCGGCATCCACGGACAAACTCATTTCAATTGGCAGACCGATTTTCTTCATTTCTTCCTCGCTGAGGTCACGGGTCTTCTTGTAGCTGCCCTGGTAATTTTCCGGGCCTTCTGAAAATGCCTTTTCTGCCAATTGTTTGCTGCCGAAGGTTTTGTAGATGGGCTTGTTGAAGCCGGTTAGCTGACTTCGGGCTTCTTCCCAATCAGTATAAACCCCCGGCTGATACCCGGCCCAAACCACGTAGTAATATTTCTTTTTTTTCTCCGAGGGATCAATACTCCCCGGGTTACGGAAGGCCGCCTCCGCCTCGCTTTTAGATTTGAACGATTTGAATTTGGCATTTTTGAACCCCTTAACCTGTCGCTGTGCATCGCTCCAACTAGAATAAACACCGGGCGCATGCCCCTCCCAAACTACATAGAACTTCTTGTTAGCCATTGGGTAAAACGACTTTATTTCCTTCAAGAACAGCTAGCATGTGATGAAGATTTTCTGTGAACAGCTTGACCGCTATGGCCAAAAGAATTATACCAAATACTTTTTTGATTATTGCAATTCCGCCCCTTCCTAGCACTTTTTCAATTTTCCTGGTAAGAAGCAGCACAACAAGAACGACAACCATATTGACAACAACAGCAACTAGAATGTCCTGCACAGCGTACTCTGCACGCAGCGAAACAAGGGAGGTCATAGAGCCGGCTCCCGCAATAATCGGAAACGCCAGAGGCACTACAGAGGCAACCTTTGGGGATGCATCTTCACCGTCAGTCTTGAATATGGAAACCCCCAGGATCATTTCCAATGACATGAAAAAGAGGACAAAGGAGCCCGCTACAGCGAAAGACTGAGTGTCCAGCCCGATCACACTGAGGATAGATTCTCCAAGGAACAAGAACAGAACCATAATGAACAGCGCGACTAAAGTCGTTCTAACCGGAAATATCCTGCCTCCGGCTTTTTCTTTAATGTTAATAATAATTGGAATCGAGCCAATAATGTCGATCACCGCAAACAGAACCATGGTTGCAACACCAATGCTATTTAAATCAAACCCTATTCCGCCAATTTGCAAGACCATGTAGCAAGTTAAGAGTTATGAAGAAGCTTTTCTATGGTTGCAGGAAAATATTGACCCTCCAGATCTTTAATCTTCTTTTGCAAACTGATCGGCGTGTCATCTATGGAAAGCCCGCAGGAGTATTGGGCTATTATTGCCCCCTCGTCATATTGGTTGTTAACGTAGTGAATGGTAATTCCAGACTCGCTTTCTCCCGCAGCAACAACGGCCTCGTGCACGCGCTGACCATACATGCCCTTCCCTCCGTATTTGGGCAAAAGTGAGGGGTGTAAATTAATAATAGCACCCTCATATCCGGAGACCAGTCGATCGGGAACTTTTAGCAAAAAGCCAGCAAGAACGATGAGATCCGGAGCTGCCAGCGTTAAAAAATCATCAACTTTTGATGACCCCGTTAGCTCTTCTTTGCTGAAAATAAGGCATTCTACTTTATGGTGGTCAGCAACTCTTACCACACCAACGTCTGCCTTATTGCTGCAGACCCCGGCAATGCAGACCCCGGAATCGGATTTAAAGTGTCGAATAATATTTTCCGCATTGGATCCGGCTCCCGAAGCAAATATTACGATGCGCTTGACCATGAAGTGACAAAATTAGCCCAATTCACTATTGGGACAACAAAAAGTCGGATTTATTGCCGAATATTGACCAATATACTTCTAACTTGTTATTTATGGGTAAGGATGAGGAAAGCAGTAAGGGATTTATCCCTTATGACCACGCTGAGTATGCTCCATCGGAGATGGTTAGCAGGAGCAATGAATTCTACGAATATATGAACAAGAGAAGGTCGGTCAGGCATTTCTCAAAGCGCAAAGTCTCGCGTGAAGTGATCGACAACATAATAAAGGCGGCATCCACAGCGCCCTCCGGAGCCAACAAACAGCCCTGGACGTTTTGCGTCGTTTCTAATGATGAGCTGAAAACAAAGGTTAGAAAGCTTGCAGAATCTGAGGAGAAAGAAAGCTATTCCAGGAGAATGAGCGACGAATGGCTGGAAGACCTTGTTCCGATCGGAACAAGCTGGGAAAAAGAGTTTATTGACACGGCCCCCTACATTATCGTGGTCATGAAAAAAGTGTATGATCTGGACCAGGAGAAAAAAAAGCACAGCAACTATTATGTGAACGAATCAGTCGGATTGGCCAGTGGTTTGCTAATCGCAGCCATTCACAACGCAGGGCTTTGTACCGTGACACACACGCCCAGCCCCATGAACTTTCTGACAAAGGCTTTGGACAGGCCAGAGAACGAACGAGCCTTCCTATTAATGCCGATTGGCTATCCGTCGGAGAAGGCCAGGGTTCCTGATTTAAAAAGAAAGCGTCTGGCCGAGGTTGTCGTTTATTATGAATAAATTTTGTTTTGTTTCGCATAAGTAGTTTATTTGTGGCCTGAATTAACCAATAAAAAAAAGATTATGTCAGACGTAAATTCAAGAGTTGTTGCAATAATCGTTGACAAGCTCGGAGTAGACGAGAGCGAAGTAACGGCAGAAGCAAGTTTCACGAATGATTTAGGAGCAGATTCTTTGGACACTGTAGAGCTTATAATGGAATTTGAAAAAGAATTCAACATAGCAATACCCGACGACCAAGCAGAAAAAATTGCGACGGTTGGAGATGCAGTAAAGTACATCGAAGACAACGCAAGCTGATAAGACTATAATTTAAGGCATTAGATGGAGTTAAAGAGAGTTGTAATAACAGGTCTCGGTGCGCTAACACCAATAGGAAATTCAATTGATGAATATTGGAATTCCTTAGTTAATGGTGTAAGCGGAGCGGCCCCCATTACGCACTTTGATGCCTCAAAATTCAAAACCCAATTTGCCTGTGAGATCAAGAACTTTGATGTACTTGACCACCTGGACAGAAAAGAGGCAAGAAAACTAGATCAATTCAGCCAGTACGCTATGGTTGCAGCCGCTGAAGCAATGAACGACTCAGGGCTGGATCTGGAGGCTCTGGACCTGGATAGGGCCGGAGTAATTTGGGGGTCCGGCATTGGTGGGCTGAAAACATTTCAAGAAGAGTGTTTCGCTTTCAATGAAGGTGATGGAACGCCAAGGTTTAATCCCTTTTTCATCCCAAAGATGATCGTGGACATTGTCGCGGGCCACATTTCTATTAAGTATGGCTTGAGAGGCCCGAATTTTGTAACGGTTTCAGCCTGTGCCTCGGCATCCAACGCGATGATCGACGCATTTACCTACATTCGGTTAGGAAAAGCCAATGTAATTGTATCCGGCGGTTCTGAAGCGGGAGTGAACGAGGCAGGCATGGGTGGTTTCAACGCATTAAAAGCATTGTCCACCAACAATGAGAATCCTGAAAAGGCATCTAGGCCATTTGATAAAGATCGCGACGGATTTGTACTGGGAGAAGGTGCAGGAGCAATAATCATGGAAGAATATGAGCACGCTAAAGCAAGGGGAGCCAAGATCTACGCGGAAGTTCTGGGTAGTGGACTGACTGCCGACGCATACCACATCACAGCGCCACACCCCGAGGGGATTGGCGCAGCCAATGTGATGAAGTTAGCTCTGGAAGAAGCGGGGATGGCTACTTCCGAAGTCGATTATATCAATGTTCACGGAACATCAACTCCGCTAGGAGATATTGCTGAAACAAAAGCAATTAAGACTGTATTTGGAGAAGATGCATTCAAACTCAATATCGGGTCAACCAAATCAATGACCGGCCATCTGCTAGGTGCGGCTGGAGCAATTGAGGCAATTGCCTGTATAAAGGCAGTCGAGACCGACACCGTTCCCCCAACAATTAATTTTGAAACGGAGGACCCTGACATAGATTATAATTTGAACTTTACGTTCAACAAGGCCGAGAAAAGAGAAGTTCGAGCCGCAATGAGTAATACTTTTGGCTTTGGAGGCCACAACACATCTGTAATATTTTCTAAAGTACGTTAACCTATTGGGGCTGTTTACTAAAAAACCCAAAGATCCTATTTCCCGGTTCATATTTAAGAAGTTTGGAGTTTATCCACATGACGTATCGCTGTATGAATTAGCGTTTACCCATAAATCATATGACCAAAATATACCCAACAATGAGAGGCTGGAATTTTTAGGCGATTCGGTAATTGATACTGTTGTTGCTCAGTATTTGTATGAGAAGTACCCCCTGGAAGATGAGGGGTTTCTTACGAAACTGCGATCCCGCATAGTGAGTAGAGAAAACCTGAATCAAATAGGGGAGAAAATGGAACTGCTTGAACATGTTCGATATTTCAAGGGCAATAATAAATACAAGTCGCTCGAAGGAAATGTTTTTGAAGCATTAGTAGGAGCGCTTTATCTGGACATGGGCTACAATAAGACCAAAGAACTGCTGGGGTCCAGAGTGCTGGAAGAGCTGATAAACATTGAGCAATTGAAAGCAATTGACACCGACTACAAAAGTCAGCTGCTGATCTGGGTGCAAAAGAAGAATAAGAGCCTGGAGTACAAAGTTTCCGAAATAAACACAGATGAAAACAAGTATCTGGCCAGAATATTTATCGATGGTCAGCTGATAGCAGAGTCCGTCGGAAGATCAAAAAAAGAAGCGGAAAAACTCGCCGCGAAAAGCGCTAACAAAATTGTAAAGCGATAAAAGGGGCGGTCTAATGTTAGGGGCGCCGAATACAAACTAATCCTCTTTTTCCAGAATTAGCTTCATTACCTTTATAAACTCACCCCGCCTTACTACTAAGGCGTAGACTCCTTCCGGAAACGGTGACAGGTCCAGGCGGGGCCTCATGCTGCCTGAATCGACCAACTTTCCCGTGAGACTGTACAATTTATAAGCGCAGCTTTTCAGGTCGCCATTGAAATTAAATACTCCAGATGATGGATTAGGAAAAACCATGAACGTACTTAAGTCATAAACATCTATATCGTTTGCCATGTTCCAATCAATGATCTTAAACCCACCCCATTTAGAATCATATGGAATAGTTGTAACGTTGTCAATATATCCTAATGCTACCCGCCCGTCCTGCACGTCTAACCCCCACACAACCAAGCTGTCAAGAGGATCCCCGAATTCTCCGACCAATTCAGGATTCGTTGGGTCAGCAACATTCAGCGCCATTAGATCGTGATGCCCTCCGGTCATGAAAAGAATAGAGTCGTTTACAAACTCGAGTTCATTGCTATGTCCCTCTCCTCCGATCCAATTAAAGAAGGTACAGCCCCAAGGATTAAACCAACCAGCGCTTATTGGCGCATTCGGGTCAGCAACGTCCACAATATCCAGGCCGCAATAATCCACCGGGATGAAGGCGTGATTCCCTCTGACTTCAACGTTGTTGTATGCTTTTGCGGCGACAGCATCAAGAGCCGGGTTAACGAATTGGGATAGCTGCATCGGGTTGAACACATCGGAAACGTCAATGATCCGAAATGCTCCGCGATCATAAGCGAGATAAACAAGATCGTCCTCAACCCACATGCCTCTGGCGTTCGGCACTGTGCTTGTTGGCGTTGGAACAGATGGAAAATTGATGTCCGGCACATAATGTGAAACAAAGCGAATGTCATAGGGATCGGAGATGTCAAGGATCACCAACCCCTCTTCCATCCCCCCCAAAAAGGCGTAATTTCCAACCACCTTTGTTATGGCAGTCCCCTGAAATATATCTAGACTATCCCAGTAGGAGGTCATGAACATGGAAGAAGGTGAGGTCACGTCAAATATAGCCAGGCCCGTAGCCTGCGTAGAACTAGTACCTGCCCCACTAAATATCCCCCCTATTGAGGCATAAAGATAGTTGCCAGACTGTTCTAGATTCATAGCCTTCCATCCGCCAAAAGATGAGTTGGGAAAATCATGAATAAGAATCGGTGATGCTACTGATGAAATGTCAAACACCCTTATCCCTTGTTCGTTGTTAGCAGTATATAGATAATCCCTTCCCAGCTTATCAAGCCTTGGGGCCAAAGTAGCAGTGGGCCATATGCTGGACATCTCATATTCAGCAAGCTGGGTAAATGTGAACGATTGCCCCACCATGGTAGAAACCGAAATCAATAAGATAATGAGAGAAACCAATTTCATCTACTAAAAATAACAAATACCACTTCAAACACTCGGCCTTGTTGGTTGTTTTCAACCCCCGCTTGAAACCATCTATATTGAATATCTTATATTAACACAAGATTTGGTTGAATTTCGGACTGAAGAAATATCTTTGGCGTAGACCACCAAATTGAAGCTGGGGGCAAGAGAAAATAGTAGTGATGAAATACACATTGGCGGAAGAGTATGATTTTGATTTTATTCTAATAGGAATAAGTTGCCACGCTAAAGATTATCGAATATGTTGGTCGATCAATCAACAATTGGGGTATGGTCTGGAAAAACAACCTTTTGATCTTGAAATGGTAAGCCATGTCAACGAAGAGGCTAGCGCCCACTCACTATTTGCCTATTACGATGAGGACGATCAGAACGAGTACTTTTTAATTTGCAACCGGAACGGACAAGGGTATTTAATTCCTGAGCAACGGCAAGCGGACTACATGCTTATGGTTAAAGGGGCAATGCCGATAGACGGGGATCAGTTGTCAACAGATTTAAAAAAGATTGACCACATTCTAACGGCTTTTCCAATCAGTGTGAAGACACTAAAATCAAAAAAGAACCTTATATTTTAATACATGAATCGTAAGACTAAAATAGTTGTAACAATAGGACCCGCGACGAGCTCTAAAGAGCAGCTAAAACAGCTGATCGACAGAGGGGTAAACGTTTTCAGGTTAAATTTTTCACATGGAGCTCATGAAGATCACAAACAGGTGGTTACCAGGGTCAGAGAGCTGGATGATGAACTAGGAACACATTCTGCACTATTAGCAGACCTCCAGGGGCCGAAATTAAGGGTTGGAAAAATGGAGGAGGGGGTTGTTCTGGAAGAAGGAGCAACATTTAAGCTGGTTAGCCGTGAAATGATCGGGACACAGAAGGAGGCATATATGAATTACAAGCACCTCCCAAAAGATGTAAAGCCGGGAGAACATATTCTCCTGGACGACGGAAAGCTCAAGCTTGAAGTTATTAAAACAGACAGCCTGAACGAGGTCGAAACAACGGTTTTGGTGGGCGGAGCACTCAGCTCAAACAAAGGGGTGAACCTGCCGAACACAATAATTTCCCTCCCCGGACTAACAGAAAAAGACACAGAAGACCTGCATTATGCATTATCACTTGGTGTAGATTGGATCGGCCTCTCGTTTGTGAGAAGTGCCAGGGACATTATTGAATTGAAGCACATCATTAAAAATGAGCACTCACTGGCCCGGGTTATTGCTAAAATTGAGAAGCCGCAAGCGTTGATCAATATTGATGATATTATTATTGCGGCAGACGCTGTAATGGTGGCCAGAGGAGACCTTGGTGTTGAAATACCAATGGAGCAGGTTCCTATAATTCAGAAGCAGATCGTGAAGAAGTGTTTGGACCATTCAAAACCGGTGATCATTGCCACTCAAATGATGGAGACAATGATTGAAAACCCGACCCCCACCAGAGCTGAAGTTAGCGATGTTGGAAATGCGGTTATGGACGGGGCTGACGCGGTTATGCTTTCAGCAGAGACATCAGTAGGCAAACACCCGATCAAGGTCATTGACTGCATAGTTAAGATCCTGGAAGAGATCGAAGAAGGCTATGAAGATCTGTATCACCATGAGCGGATTCCTGAAAAAAATCAAGAGCGATTCATTACAGACTCTATTTGCTTTAACGCATGCAGGCTGGCCAACAGAGTGGAAGCCAAGGCAATTGTGACAATGACTCACTCCGGTTATACAGCGTTTAAAATATCAAGTCAGCGACCAAAAGCTCCCATATTTGTTTTTTCAAGCAATAAGTTTCTTTTGTCGATGATGAATCTGGTGTGGGGTGTAGAATGCTTTTATTACGATAAGATGGTTAG
>JAAZYJ010000107.1 GCA_014239715.1 Flavobacteriales bacterium | reverse complement strand
GTATCTAAATGGTCCGTAGTCTGGCCAAAGACTGCCCCGGCGCACCAGCACAGGGTGATCGCAACAACTAAATTTTTCATATTCAAAGATTTATACAACATAATTGAGGAACATTCATCAGCCACCTTGAAGCAAGAACAGTGCCTCTTTTCATCAATAACCGCCTGAAGTTGGAATTTGTAACCTTATATTTGTCTTTGTTAGCTTTATTCGGAAAAACAATGCGAATTAATATCTTGATTCTTCTCGTGCTTTGGGGACTTGATTTTTATGCTCAGCCGGGAGGAGAGGATTGTTCCTCTGCCACGCCAATTTCATCCATTCCATTTACCGGAATTGGAAACACTGCCGGTGCTTTGGATTATCATTTTGCGTCCTGCGCAGATGTTTCAAATGCCGGAGGAGCCCCTGAACACGTTTATTCTTACACCACGGGCGGGTCAATTGAGCATGTTAATGCAAGTTTATGCGAAGCAATTACAGATTTCGATTCACAGCTGTATATTTTCGAAAACAATTGCCTTTCAGCTCCGGTTTGGTGCCAGGAGGATGGATGTGAATCTCCGGCATACTTCGCCGCTTATAACTCCAGAATAGATGCAATTGTGTTACAGCCCGGCACCACGTATTATTTTGTAGTAGACGGATACAACTCCAGTTCTTTTGGCAACTATCAATTTAACTTAGAATCAAACGCAGCTATGAATGCTCCTGATTCGAGCTTGATTCCCCTTATTAGCATCAACACATTTGGCACATCTATTCCGGATGAACCTAAAATCACGGCCCACATGGGAATCATAAATAATGGAGCCGGGAACTACAATTATAATTCCGATCCATTCAACGAATACAATGGTGAGATCGGCATAGAGCTTCGAGGTTCATCATCTACCATGTTTCCCAAAAAAGGCTATGGTGTTGAAACAAGAGATGGGAGCGGAGCCAACAACAATGTTCCTTTATTTGGTATGCCATCTGAAAATGACTGGGTTTTACACGGGCCATATTCTGATAAGTCCTTATTGCGTAATTTCCTTGCATATCATCTGGGCGGTAAGCTTTATAATTATTCTCCACGAACTCAATTCTGCGAGCTGACCATTAACGAAGAATATAAGGGCCTGTATTTGTTCCAGGAAAAGATCAAACGAGACAAGGGAAGAGTGGATATCGCCAAACTGGATTTTGATGATCTGGCGGGGGACTCTTTAACGGGAGGTTATATTTTAAAAATCGATAAGCCAACCGGAATAAATAATGATTCCTGGACCTCTCCTTACCAGAGCATTTCTATGAATCCGGATGACATTGACATACTGTATCATTATCCTGAACCCGATGACATTTTAGCGCAACAAAAATCGTATATAGAATCCTATGTTACAGCTTTCGAAGATGCACTGCAAGGACCGGGTTATCTGGACAGTGCAACTGGTTATTCCAGCTACATCGATGTAAATTCCTTTGTAGATTATTATTTGCTTACTGAAGCGACCAGGAATGTTGACGGTTATCGGATCAGCACGTTTATGTACAAAGACAAAGACAGTAAGAACGGAGACCTTTTCATAGGGCCGCCGTGGGATTACAACATCGGTTTTGGAAATGCCAACTATTGCGATGGAGAACTTACCAGTGGGTGGGCAGTTGATTTTAACACGATCTGCCCATCTGACAATTGGCAGGTGCCATTCTGGTGGGATCGTTTGTTAACAGATCCGGATTTTGTTGATCGGCTTAAGTGCAGATGGACAGAGCTAAGAGCCGGCGCATTTCATACAGATTCGATCGTAGACGTTATTGATAGTGTCAGCAATTTGATCTCTGCTTCGGCTGGCAGAAACTTTGACAGATGGGACATTTTAAGTTCACACGTATGGCCGAACAGCTATGTTGGAAATACTTACCCGAATGAGTTGGATTATCTTAAGTCCTGGATACAAGATCGATTTACATGGATCGACAACAACCTCCCCGGGGCAGCGATGAACTGTTCGCAACTGTTATCCACTGGGGCCAATCCTTCAGACTGGAATTTTAAAGTGTTTCCTAATCCATCTTCCGGGCGTTTTTACATTGAGCTGAGCGGGATCAATCAACCTTCGGTCTTCCAAATAGCAGTTACCGATGTTCTGGGCAATCAAGTCTGCAGTAAAAAGTATACCGTAAACCGACAATTAACGATAAGCTCTACTGACATTTCTGAATTAGACAACTTATTGCCCGGTATATATCTGGTTTCCATACACTCGGGAACCAGAGCGCAAACACTCAAACTCATTAAATATTAAGTAAGACTAACTGAACTTACTGCTCATACTTGGCTTTGACAGATTTGAACCATTTCTTATCAAATCGTTTCATGATTTTTGATAGTCCGGCGTAAATTTCATCATGACTGCCATCCAGGTTTCTGCGCAACCAAAAGCCAAATGCCATGTGTGCCTCAAACGGAGAAGGTATCGAGCTCCCGCTGGGCAATTCGTAATCCGATAATGCATAATGGTATCTTCCAAACAAAACACCTAACCCATCCTCCCCGTTTTTCTCAACTTCCGTGATGTAATATTCTGCCTGCGCGGCATAGGTTCCGCTTTTCTGTAAGTACAAATAGCTCTCTGTTAACAGGTGAAAAAACCGGCTGTAATGCCTGTAAACGTACTGTGCTGTTATTCCGCCAATACTGAACTTAGAATCAGGAATTGCGTTTTCTACAGCCCAGCGAATGAATTCCGGATTATAATGATCAAAAGATCCATTTTCAGACAGCACCTCTGAATTCTTAGAAACAAATAAATTTTTCCCCACCAGCCTTTCGTACGTCGTAACGTCATAAAAATCGGAGCTCACATTGGTTTTCACCTTTGAGCCTTTGTTTTCAGCCATTAAATTTTCAGCTCCATCTCGAGCATACCCACTGTACAAAAAAATTCCTTTTAGCCCCTCATAATACTGGCCTTCCCCCTGTCTAACCTTGCCATAATCACAACATGCATTCCCTAATTCGGACGATTTATAATTTTTGAAAGCAGGAGTAAAAAGAACCTGCAGGTCAGATTTCGAAAGCACCTTTTTGTCAGATAAGGTGAGTGAAGTAGCAAATAAAAAGGAAAGCGAAATCAATAATAGACGGACCATAGAGCTTTTAGTTGAACACCCAATTTAGCAAATCCTATTAAAAATCAACCCGATTTTATCAATTTCAGCATGTGCAAAAAATGTATTATTCGTTTCTTTCGAAGCTGTTACCTGTTGATTTTCTTGTAGTTAATAGTTTTTACTCGCTTACAAACGACTAAACATCGAGTAGCGACCGAATCGTATGACCGGCTCGCCATTACTTTGCACCGCAGTTTCGATTGACAATTGTATCAACCGGAAATTCCGCTGCACGATTCCCGGAATCGGGGCAGCGTCATCATATAATAACAGTAATAATTAATATTTAAACAAATGACAAATTTAAGAAACAGAGTACAGCTAATTGGTAATTTAGGGACAGCCCCAGAGATCAAAGACCTTGATGGAGGGAAGAAGCTGGCGAAGCTATCCATAGCCACAAACGAAACTTACAGAAACCAAAAAGGAGAGCTGATAAAAGAGACCCAGTGGCACAACGTAATTGCCTGGGGAAAAACGGCTGCGATCGTAGAAGACTATCTTGACAAAGGCGCTGAGGTATGCATCAGTGGAAAGCTTACATCCCGTTCCTATGAAGATGCTGAAGGAAATAAAAAATACATCTCCGAGATCGTCATGCAAGATCTTTTGATGCTTGGGAAGAAGAGCTGAACTTCCATTCCATATTCAAAATTTCTTGACAAAAGGGAGCCTCTAGTGCTCCCTTTTTTTATTTTCCGAGTAGCTGAGAGAATGTGGCCTATCTCTTCTTTTTCAATTTGCCATCAGGATAAATATAATACCAGGTTCCGTCCATCTTCTGGCCTTTTACAGCGGGCTCACCTACACAATAATTACATCTTTCGTAATATCGAGTGATCAATCTGTACTCAAAGTCAACTACCATTTTAAATTCCTGTTGCTCGCTATCCCAATTTAACAACCCCATTTTGTCATCCTTACTTAAAATAAAATATCCCTCTTCGGAACGTGAAACTGCCTGAATCCGTTTATATTCATGATCCAGCAACATTGCTCCTTTTAGCGAATACAAGCCATACGTCCCTTCATGCTTGGCCAGAAAGCCAGAAAATTTCCCGGCTCTTATAAAGCTAAGATACCCGTACTTGCCTATTGGCATAATAATTTCACCATATTCATTGTACGCCAGCCATTCTCCATCAGGGGTCATATGAATAATGGTCCGTGATGATCGCTTCCCCAGTATCTTGTCTGAACTTTCTTTAAAAGACTTCAGGTCAATGTTCAGCATTTTACCTCCCCGCAGGAAAAAGCCGAAATCCCTCTTACTAGAATATGCCGTGCCCAACCAATGATCAATTTCAAATTCGTGAAGCACCTTTTGATTCTTAGTTTTAATGATCTGCCATTTACTATTTTTCTCAACTACCAGCGTTTTTTGATCGGTGCCGAAAAACATATGATCATATTCAAACGGAACAATGATATTTTGATCACAATCCCTCAACCCATACTTACCGGATCTATCAATTATGTAATACTGATATATGAAGCCCCACGCCTCACCACCTTCAGGTTCAAACGTTGTCCTCCAGTCTTGAATTTTCAATAACGGGCAGTTATTACTGTGCTCTGTGTCGAAAGAAAAGAAGCCGGAACTAGCTCCTCTAGTAGCCAGGAAGGTCCCTTTGTGGTGATAAAACGGCATATACCTGTCCACAGCGTATGGATACACAGGGTTTCCTAACGAATCGATCAGCAGAATCCCTGAATCTGTTACTGCTTCATAAAATCCATAGCACACCTCTCTCCGGTCATCACATGCCAGCCTGAGATCATTAAAACTATATCCTGTGATTTGACGATTGGATTTTACAAGCGC
>JAAZYJ010000110.1 GCA_014239715.1 Flavobacteriales bacterium | reverse complement strand
TAGGATTCGAGGCGTTAATTCCTGATGCGTCGTTTGAGTTTGTGTTTACCGTTATGGTTATTGCAGCAACAGTAGAAGTGTCACACCCCTCCGCTCTGACAAAATAGGTTGTTGTAACTGGAGGGATCACTCCCGGATAGAGGGTTGTTCCGCTGCTGTAAACCGGTGTTAAGATGCTTGCAGTAGGGTCGCTTGTATACCAGGTCCAGAGTCCCGAGGTTCCCAAGCCTCCGCCCGTTACTGTAAGATCTACGTTGTCACCTTGGCAAATTGTTGTGTTTGTAGCCGTAATTCCGCTCGGTGCTGTTGTAGGCGTTTCGATCGTAACGATCTGGTTCACGGTGTTCGTTGTGTCACAATTCCCTTCGGCTCTAAGAAATACATTCGTTGTTGTTGTAGCAGTCAATAAGAACGGGTCGCCTGTTCCCAGTAACGTGCCTCCGAAATTAGGGTCTCCGCTATACCAGGCCCAATCGGCACCTGTTCCAAGAGTCCCCCCGGAAGCGTATAAAGTGACTGAGCCTGATCCGCAGATAGAGGTTGGATTAGCAACTATAGATGATGCTGTGGTAGAGGGTTGATCTATTAAAACGCTTACCACATTGGAGTACAACGTAGCACAGCTCAAAGAAACAGATGACCGTCTGTAGCAAATATCTTGCGATGCTGAAGGTAGTGGGGTGTAAGTTGCTGAATTAGCGCTAAATATATCTACATAGGAGCCCAGGCATCCGATATCTTGCTGCCATTGATAAGTTATATGAGGCGATGTTCCGGCCGTTCCGGAAGTTACATTTCCCAATGTGGTGGGGTTTGAACCCGGGCATACGGATTGATCTCCGTCAATTGAGCCCGGATCTATTGTGACATATTCCCAATAAATTTCAACTCGGGCAAAATAATCTCCACGACTTATTTCGTATTGATTCCACTGGCAAGGAGGATCATTTGTAAAGTCAATGTTCCCTGAAGGTGCTCTACTGTCGAAATTTTCATCACCCTCTGCACAAAATGCAGGGTCCCAAGGCCATACTCCAATATTGGTCGGTACGTAGTCGCAATTACCTCCCGAACATAGAAACCCATCTTTCTCAAACCCTTCCATTTCGGTTTGAATTTGGGTAGCATCGGTATTGAGGATGGTGTTGGCTCCTACAAACCAATCGTAGGGGATATCTGGTCCTTCATTGGTTGTTCCGCTCCACCACAAATCAAAAGAGGCTGAATTTTCAACGTAAATACATCCTGTAGCTTGCCAGGTATTAAGGGTGCCGGCAGTAGTTCCATTGTCTTTTACCCATACATGCCATATTGGATCTTGAGGTCCAGCTTCCAACGGGTCGTTATCTGCACGGGCTTTTAACTCAGCGATCCTTAACTGATAGTTAATGTTCTGTGCTATCATTGCCGTGCTGGATAATAGCAAAAGAATAAAAGCTAAAAATAATCTGTTACTGAGCTGCATAATCAAAGTAGAGTGCAAAAGTAAACCATTAATTGAAGAGAATCAAAAAGGAAATGGAATTCATTATTGGGATCGTAGCTGGTGCTTCTCTTGGATTGAAACTTTCTTAAAGTCATTAAGATTAGAATCTAGCATGTGTGTCGGATGAATGTTTTTAAACGAAGTGAAAATGCTCTCAATCCTACCCGGATAGCTTTGTTCCCATTCTTTTAGCATCTTTTTTGTATTCTGTCTTTGCAGGCCGTCTTGAGACCCACATAGGTTGCATGGGACAATAGGAAACCCTTTTATTTTGCTGTAAGCTTCGATCTCAGACTCTTTGCAATAGGCGAGGGGACGTATTACAATATGTTCATTGTTATCAGTCTTGTATTTTGGTGGCATCGTTTCAAGTTTGCCGTTAAAAAACAAGTTCAAAAAGAAAGTTTCGATAATGTCTTCCCTGTGATGCCCCAAAGCGATCTTTGTTGCCCCAAGCTCTTTGGCAGCCTGATATAGTGTTCCCCTCCGAAGTCGAGAACAAAGGCTGCACATGGTTTTTCCGGTTTCAATTTTGTCGATCACGATGCTGTATGTGTCTTTTTCGATGATCCGAAAATCTACACCAATCTCTTCCAGATATTCAGGGAGGACGTGTGCAGGGTAATTGGGCTGCTTCTGATCCAGATGAACTGCCACGATATCAAATTTGATATGAGGTGCTTTTTGCATTTGCATCAGCAGGTCCAAAAGTGTGTAGCTATCTTTACCGCCGGACAAACAAACCATTATTTTATCATTATTTTCAATCATTCCATACTGTTCGTTGGCTGTCCAAATTTTCTTTTTCAATTTCTTCGCTTGCAGAGCTACTTCACTATTTTGAAACTTGTTCATGATAATTATGTTTACTTATATAACTGGTTTGTTTTACTTTTTTAAGCACGAATTGATACTGCTAATTTATTCATTTCAGCATTGAATGTTGAGAATTTAATAATCTTGTGTTGAAAGATTCTGTCAGATTGATTTGAGGAATCGTTTCTTTTCGTGAAATTTAAATGT
>JAAZYJ010000217.1 GCA_014239715.1 Flavobacteriales bacterium | reverse complement strand
TGTCAAGCTATAGGGTTTTCACAAGGCTTATTTGAATATTTTAAATTGACTGCAGCCGATGACGGACCGGAAAAATTCGATAGAATTATCGTTGATTTTAATTGGGATTCGTGGTTAGATAAGCCACCCTCCATAACAACCAGCGCAACATCAATTGGGTTTAATGCATATTGGTATAAAGACATTCCGCTTGGCAAAAAAAGTCATGTAGCTCTGGCAATTGGCCTTGGCTTGGGTTCGCACAACGTACATCATAACGGAGAGTTTATTAACGAGTCGACAGGAAATGGGTTTACCGGTTTGTACGCTCGTCCGGCAAATGTCACCTGGAAGAAAAATAAGTTTGCAGCAAATTACATCGATGTTCCTATAGAGCTCAGATTGAGAAACATGAATATAAGGCCCAAATCTGAAGATGGAAGAACAAAAAGTATCAGGGTGTACCCTGGATTTAAGGCAGGGATACTGGTTAATAACCATGTAAAATGGAAGGATAAAGAAATAAAGTACAAAGTTTACGACTTAAAGAATGTTACAAGGTACAGGTATGGGCTGACTCTTCGCATTGCATTCAATAAGTTTGCAATTTCTGGTTTTTACAGCCTTAGTCCGTTGTTTGAAAAAGGAAAAGGTGTTCAGCTTTACCCTATATCATTGGGGCTTTCCTGGATCCGATTCTAGACAGACTTTCAAATTACCAGCAATAACTTAATGGGTATGTAAAGGCTGAAGAAACCAACCAGTAATCCTGCGTAGATCTGACCAGGGGTATGAACGTTTAGGGCCAAACGCGAGCTGCATACAGCACCGGTTAATAAAATGAAGCAGATGATCGGCCAAAAAACAGGATTGTCCGTTAGCATGTAAAATGAGTGAGAAATATGCTCCCCTGTGGAGAAAAGTACTCCCAGCACCCCACTGATACCAATAGCATGGATACTGATCTTCCATTTGAGTGTAATTAGAGTGGCAATAAGCACGCTGATGATTCCGCCTAACATCATCGAGTAGTAGATTGTTGGGAGAACAAAAACGAGTGATCTGGCAAATATGTATGAGGCCAGATAAAAAATCAAAGTGCCGACAAATATCGGGATGCGCTCTTTGCGGCCATGTAGACGAAAACTTGAAACGTTTTTGCTTAGGCGAAGCATCAGAAGATAGCTCAGTGGAAAGTAAATTGTGAAAGGAAGGATCAAATAAAATAGGATCTTGCTCTTTATCTCAGGTGTCATGAATGGCACAAACTCCACACCCAACCCCATTATCAGCACAAATCCAATGGCGGGCATGAAAATAGGGTGAAATGTGTATGAGATAAAATTTGCAGCGAAACGCATCTAATGAAGATCTAAAGTTCCTTTCTTAGCCTTGCAACCGGAATGTTAAGCTGTTCACGGTATTTTGCAACGGTCCTCCTTGCAATATTATACCCCTTATTTTTCAGCAATGTCGCAAGCTTTTCGTCAGTAAGTGGCTTGTTCTTGATCTCGCCATCCACGGCATCTTGAAGGATTTTTTTGACCTCACGGGTCGAAACCTCTTCGCCGGAATCCGTAGAAAGTGATTCTGAAAAGAAATATTTGAGTAAATAAGTGCCGTACGGTGTTTGTGCATGCTTGCTGTTCGCTACGCGGGAAATGGTTGAAATATCTAATTCTACGATTTCTGCAATATCTTTTAAGATCATTGGCTTCAAAGAAGTTTCATCTCCTGACAGAAAAAATTCCCTTTGGTAATTCATTATTGCCTCCATTGTTACCAACAGAGTCTGCTGCCTTTGTTTGATGGCGTCAATAAACCATTTTGCAGAATCAATTTTCTGTTTTACAAACATGATAGCCTCTTTGTCTTTCTTGGTTTTCTGGCTTGCAGCATACGTTTCAAGCATTTCCGAATAACCCCGGCTAACTTTTAATTGTGGCGCATTGCGGCTATTAAGCGATAAGCTAAGCTCACCATCATCCTCACGAATAATGAAGTCGGGAATAATCTGATGAATAGAGTGTGACGTTGCTCTGAGCGAATTTCCGGGTTTTGGATTAAGCTTTATGATCTCCTCTACCGCGTCCTTGAGGTCGTCAGATTCAATTTCCAGTTTTTTTACAATTTTGCTGTAATGCTTTTTGGTGAATTCATCAAAATGCTTTTCCAGAACAACTTCGGCTGTTTTTTGTTCTATGGTCATCTTTTCTTTCCTCCGCAGCTGAATAAGTAAGCACTCCTTTAAACTTCGTGCTCCTACACCTGCCGGTTCCAAATTCTGAACCATAGCAAGAACTGCTTCGACTTCCTGTTCGTCGCAAATGAGATTTTGTGAAAAAGCAAGATCATCAACAAGATTGATAATTTCCCTTCTTAAGTATCCACCATCGTCCAGGTTTCCAATAATTGTTTTGGCGATCAACAACTCTTTGCTGTCTGCAATACGTAGGCCAATTTGGTCATCCAAGAGCTCCTGAAATGTCTTACCGCCGGATAACGGTATTGCCTTTTCATCATCCTCAGATGTGGTGTTGTTTGAGTGTGTCCTATAAGCAGGAATATCATCATCTAAATAGTCGTTGATGTCAAAATCGTCAGAATCTCTGGAGTCAGAATCATCGCCTTCAAACTTATCATCGTTTTCCAGGTCATTTTGGGCTTCGTCAACCTCAGCGCCCTCTTCCAAAGCAGGGTTTTCTTCGATTTCCTCCTTTATTCTTTGCTCGAGCTCAACAGTAGGCACCTGCAACAATTTCATCAACTGAATTTGCTGAGGAGATAGCTTTTGTAGGAGCTTATGTTGTAGTCGTTGTTTTAGCATAGCTGTAAAGTTCAGTCAAAATACAAAAAAATGCAATCAAAACTCGGCGTTCTTTGGTGTTCTTGGGAACGGAATAACATCTCTGATGTTGGTCATGCCCGTGCAGAACATTACTAACCTCTCAAATCCCAGGCCAAACCCTGCATGCGGCACGGTTCCGAATTTTCTTGTGTCCAGATACCACCAGATGTGATCTTCAGGAATGTCAAATTCGATGCATTTTTGTTTAAGCACTTCAAGCCTCTCTTCCCGCTGCGATCCACCAATGATCTCGCCAATTCCGGGGAACAGAACGTCCATAGCAGCAACCGTTTCTCCATCTTCATTGTTACGCATATAAAATGCTTTTATTTTAGCTGGATAGTTGTAGATGATCACCGGTTTTTTAAAGTGTTTTTCAACCAAGAACCGCTCGTGTTCACTTGCAAGGTCTTTGCCCCATTCAACCGGGAATTTAAATTTCTTCTTTTTGAAAGGTTTGGAGCGTTGCAGAACATCAATAGCCTGACCATAGGTAATTCTTTCAAAATCGCTGGATGAGACCAGCTCCATTCGTTCTTTGAGGGTTAGCTCATTACGTTCGTTTTGGGGTTTGGTCTTTTCTTCGTTTGCTTCTCTTTCGGCTAAAAACGCCAAGTCTTCCCCGCAATTGTTTAATATGTAGCTGACACAGTACTTCAGAAAGTCTTCACCCAGATCCATATCATCTTCGAGGTCAGCAAAAGCAATCTCAGGTTCGATCATCCAGAATTCAGCCAGATGCCGCGACGTATTTGAATTCTCCGCTCTGAATGTGGGACCAAAAGTGTAAACCTGTCCCAACCCAAGGGCACTCAATTCTGCCTCCAGCTGACCTGATACCGTAAGATGCGTTTCTTTGCCAAAAAAGTCTTCAGAATAGTCAATTTGCCCTGACTCGGTTAGGGGAGGGGATTGTAGATCAAGCGCTGAAACCCGAAACATCTCACCTGCTCCTTCCGCATCAGATCCGGTAATAATAGGGGAGTGAATATAAAAGAACCCCAGGTCGTTAAAATACTTGTGAATTGCGTAAGAAAGGTGGTGCCGAATTCTGAAAACAGCGCCAAAAGTGTTCGTTCTGAATCGAAGATGAGCTTGTTCTCTTAACGTCTCTAATGAATGTCTTTTTGGTTGAAGTATCGTTTTTGAAACCGCCTCAGTATCGGCAGAACCGACGACTTCCAAGTTCTTCGCTAAAACCTCAACAGTTTGCCCTTTGCCTTGAGATTCTACCAGGCTTCCATACACAGTGATGGCACTCCCAATCGTAATTTTTTCCAGAACTGCAGGTTCTAATTCTTCGGCTTCTATCACAACCTGAAGAGTCTTAAGGCATGACCCGTCATTTATTGCAATAAATCGATTGTTCCGAAAACTTCGTACCCAGCCACTTACCTTTATGTCCTTTCCAATTGGGCTTGATTCAAATAGGACTTTTATCTTATCTCGTTTCATACGACTGGACTTTGGTACAAAAAAACAAACTTTAGTTTAAACAAGCTGAATAAATTGACAATTCTAGTCAGATGAATTCTGTGAAATGCATTTTTACTAGGCATTTGCCGAAATCAAAAAGTCATATTAGTTGGTCAAACAGGTTACATAAGTTAAGTCTCTAATTCCGCTGGAAACATTTAGTGCTACAAAACGTTTCCTGTGTATTTGTTTTTATATATTTGCTGCCGTGAACAAACGACTGGAAGATCTGATTGAGAACACCACGATGGTTTTTATGCGCTATGGTATAAAATCTGTTACCATGGATGATATTGCCAGAGAACTAAAGATCTCTAAAAAAACACTTTATCAGCATGTCACGGACAAATCAGATCTGGTTGTTAAAATAATGGAAGCACAGTGTGTGGCTGAGAAAGAGGTGATCGCAAAGGCAGTGCCTTCAGCAGAGAATGCAATTGATGAACTAATGATCATCAGTGAAATGCTTGCGAAGAAACTTCAAAAGATGAATCCATCCATTCACTATGATCTTGAAAAGTATTACCCTGATGCCTGGAAGGTCTTCATTGATCATAAAGAAGGATTTGTGTTGGAATGTGTAAAGTCAAACCTGGAAAGAGGTGTAGGAGAAGGAATTTATAGAGACGACCTAAATCCGGAGATAATTTCAAACCTGTACATTCAGAAGATCGATTGTATTTTCGATCCTGCAATTTTCCCAGTAGGGAAGTTTACATTTTATCAGGTTTATTTGGAGTTAATGAGATATCACATCCTTGGGGTCGCCAACAAACGAGGGGTAAAATACCTGACTGAAAAAATTAGCAAAGATCATTTATTCTTTAATAAATAAAGCCATGAAAAAATTACTGCTGCTAGTTACTTTTTTTGCAATGAGTGGATTGATCAACGGACAGGAATCGTATTCATTAGAGAGTGCAAAAAAGTTGGCTGTGGAAAATAGCTCAACGGTAAAGAGCGCTCAGTTAGATGTTAAAATTACGGATAGGAAAATCTGGGAAACAAAAGCCATTGGTTTGCCTCAGGTAAATTTAGAAGCGGGATTTCAGCACTTTGTTGATATACCCACTCAGGTCATTCCGGCTCAGGCTTTCAATCCATTTGCAGCAGAGGGTGAAATGGTTGGCGTTCAGTTTGGAACCGACTATATCGCTTCTGCAAATCTCACAATCTCTCAACTCCTGTTCGATGGCCGATATTTGATCGGGCTGAAAGCTATTCAAATGTTTGGTCAAGCGTCCGCTCAAAGCCTGAAGAAGTCAGAAAAAATTGCACAGGAGGAAGCAGAAGAGGCCTACTACATGGTGGTTGTTTCTGCTAAACAAATTGAGATCCTAGAACAAACAAAGGTAAAACTCAAGAAGCTTACTTCTGACATTCAGATTTTAGCCGACGAAAAGGTGCTGGAACAAACAGAGGCTGATCAGATGTCACTTAATTACACAATTCTTGAAAACAACCTTATTCTGGCCAGAAAGCAAAATGAACTGGCCACGGAGCTATTAAAATTGAAAATGGGGCTGGGAATGAACGAACAAATTGCTGTTTCGGATTCCCTGGGTACTTTCATCAATGATTTCGATCCAAACAAATACCTGGATAAAAAATTCGAATCGTCAAACCACCTGGACATTCAACTTCTGGAAACACAGCTGATTCTGGACAATCTAAACATTAAGAATGAACAAGCTGCCGGCTACCCTAGTTTAGGTGCGTTTTTTCAATCGCAACAGCAAGCTTTCAGAAATGACTTTGACTTCTTTGACAACAAGCCCTGGTATCCGGCTAATATTTGGGGGTTGAACCTGAATGTCCCCATTTTTAGTTCTGGACAGCGACACGCTAAGGTTAAACAAGCTGAGCTAATGAGAGAGAAAACAGAATTGCTTATCGGATCGCTTAAAGAAGGGCTAACCCTGCAGGTGATGAATGCTAAGGTCAATCTAAAGGCAGCATGGGATATGATGCTTTCAAACCAGCAAAGCATGCTAATTGCTGAAAAAATATTGAACAACGCTCAAATAAAATTTAAAGAGGGGGTCATTTCAAGTACAGAATTCACACAGGTCGAAAATCAGCTAATACGGTCTCAGTCTGACTATATTAATTCCGCCTATGAAATGCTCAAAGCCAAATTAGAACTAGATAAATTAATCAATAATGAATAAGGGAATTTCAAAATTCAGAATGAAGATTAATACTACTACTGCCACCCTGTATATAGCCACCACGTTGTTGGGCGTTGCTTGTGGAGGCGATGTGGGATTAAATAATTTGAACGCCGACTGGTTAAGGACAGAAAAAACAAGATTCCAGGATTCGATAAACAGGATCGAAGCCCAATTAGCTGCCTTGGACACAACCAAGAACGTAGTGTACCCCAAGGTTACATTATTTGCAACATCACCAGTGAAATTTGAACATTACTTCTCTGCTCAAGGGTACGTAGAATCCGAACAAAATGTATTACTCATTCCGGAAGTAGGAGGGATTGTCAGATCATTAAATGTATCAGAAGGCGAGCTGGTTCAGAAAGGACAAGTTATCGCGACTTTTGATGCTGCTCTGGTCGCTTCAAACATCAAGGAGCTTGAAGAGCAAATAGAATTGGCGGAGTACAATTATACCAAGCAGAAGTCCTTGTTTGATCAAGGCGTTGGAACAGAATTCAATTTAAAACAGGCAGAAGCTCAGCTTAAAACCCTTCAGAAGACACTAAAAACCCTTAATACGCAAGCAGGAAAATCCACTCTAACGGCGCCTTTTAGTGGATACATTGAAGAACTTTTGCCGGTGGTAGGAGAAATGTCGACCCCGGGCATGCCTGTTGCAAGGTTGATTAATTTGGACAGGGCTTATGTTACTGCAGACATTTCAGAGGTGTATCTAAGCAAGCTTAACCGTGATAATTTTGCTTCGATTTCATTTAGCGCACTCGAACTGAACTTAGACAGCTTAAAGGTCAGCCATGTAGGTAGGTTTGTTAATCCAGCCAACAGAACAATCAAAGTGCGCGTTGAGCTCCCGAAAAACGACAAATTCATTCCCAATTTGGTTGCAACAATTAAAATTCGGGACTATTTAAAAGACTCGGCTATTATCATTCCCTCAAGTACCATCACCCAAGATTCAAAAGGGGCAGACATTGTATTTGTCGCAAAACCTAAAAACAACCACTACATAGTAAGTTCAACAACTGTCGAAACGGGGATGACCTACAAGGGCATGACTGAAATATTAGGGGGGTTGTCGGTGGGCGCCCAAGTTATTGACAAAGGAAGTCAGTCGGTTTTCGATGGTCTTGAAGTTGAGGAATTACAAAACCAGAACTGATTATGGAGAACCAGGATGCCTCAGAAAATAAACGGAAAGACAAGAAGCATTATCAAAAAGAGTTTGGATTATCTACCCTTTCTGTAAATAATAGAAAAACTGTTTTTCTCATACTCCTGATCATCATTATTGGAGGATTGGCTTCTTATATCTCCATGCCAAGGGAGAGCTTTCCCGAAGTGCAAATTCCAGAAATATATGTTGGAGTTCCATACCCTGGAAATTCACCGGAGATCATTCAGGATAAAATAATCAGACCGATTGAAAATGAGATCAACACGATCAAAAATGTGGATGAGATCAATTCCACGGCAATTCAAGGATACGCATCCATTCAGGTCAAGTTTGATTTTGTTATTGGTCCCGATGAAGCAAAAGAGCTTGTTGATAATGCGGTAAAAGAGGCAAGATCGGACAAAGAATTTCCTCAGGATCTGCCGTCGGAACCAACAATTCAAAAGATGGACATTACTCAGTTTCCTGTGGTGAACATTAATTTATCCGGAGATTATCCGGTTGACAAACTCAACACTAAAGCAGAGCTTCTTGAAGAAGAAATCGAATCTATTGAGTCAATCTCGGAAGTAAATATTAGGGGGGTACAGCAACAGAAACTTAATATTGAGATCAGGCGAGACGATGCAGAAGCAAAAAGAGTAAGTTTTGGTGATATAGAGAGGGCAATACGTGAGGGACACATGAACATGGGGGCAGGAAACTTATCTATTGATGGTGTCGATCAAGCGGTCATTGTGGGTGAAAAGTTTAAAAAGGTTCACCAGTTCGATAGTCTCGTTGTAAAAAGTGAAGAAGGGAATAGTGTTCACCTGTATGAAGTTGCAGACCTTTATTTCGGCGATTCGGATACAACTAGCTATGCACGGCAAAATGGCAACCCGGTTGTAATGCTGGATGTTCAAAAACGTGGAGGAGAAAATCTGCTTGAGGCATTGGATAAAGTGAAGAGAACAGTTGCTAATTTGACCGAGCTAAAAGTGTTGCCGAAAGACATTGAGATCTCCTATACAAATGACCAGAGTATTCAGATAAGGGATCAGGTCAGCAATCTTGAAAACTCGATCATTTTTGGCGTGATTCTGGTCGTGCTGGTATTGCTTTTTTTCCTTGGTGCCCGAAACGCATTGTTCGTAGGGATCGCTATTCCACTTTCAATGTTCATGTCGTTTGCATTACTGAATATGTTTGGCGTGACCCTAAATATCATGGTACTCTTTTCTTCTGTTCTCGCTCTTGGGATGCTGGTAGATAATGGAATTGTGGTCGTGGAGAACATCTATCGCTGGATGGATGAGGGGTATTCCGGGATTGAAGCGGCCAAAAAGGGCGTAGGGGAAGTTGCCTGGCCGATCATTGCCTCAACAGCTACTACACTTGCCGCATTTGTGCCCCTAGCTCTCTGGCCGGGAATTATGGGTGAATTCATGCAATACCTTCCGATAACACTAATGATCGTTTTGGGATCATCATTATTTGTTGCATTGGTAATTAACCCGGTGTTAACAGCAGTGGCTATGAGGGTCGACTCCAAAAAACCTAAGGGGAAAAGGGCTTTGATAATAGGTGCAGCAGGGATTGGAATTGGCATATTGCTGCAAATGATGGATGTTGTTGGCTGGGGCAATTTTTTTCTCCTGGTTGGTGGCATTACTGTATTTAATCTGATCGTGCTTTCACCGGGCACTCGGTTTTTTCAGCACAGAATTCTTCCATACCTTGAAAGAAGGTATTTTAACTTTTTAGCAAAGAGCCTTAAGCGATGGCGGCCTGCCTGGGTTTTGCTGGGGACATTCGGGTTGCTGATATTGTCTTTTGTTTTGGTGAATATTTTGCCGCCAAAAATCTTGTTTTTCCCTGAAAATCAACCGCAATACATTAATGTGTTTATCGAACACCCTGTCGGGACTGAAATTACCAGGACGAATGAAACTACTTTGAAGGCCAAAAAAATTGTTGATAAGGTAACATCCGATTTTTTTGCAAAAGAACTGGCAGAAGGCACGGATACTACTGATCAAGGTAAATTTATTGAATCGATCATTGAGCAGGTAGGAGAAGGCACAAGTGACCCAATGGCCGGGCCTCAATTTGGGACAACTCCTCACAAAGGCAGAATTACGATTTCATTTGCCGAGTTCAAGAACAGAAACGGAAGAAAGACAAGCGACTACAAAAAAATGTTGGACGCTGCTGTGAAGAATGCTCCATTCAGTGCAGACGTTAAACTTGTCGCTGACAAGAACCAAGAAGGGCCACCACAGGAGCCGCCCGTCAACATTGAAATTACTGGCCCGCCGGGCCTGCCGTATATTGAGCTTCTTCATAAGGCCGAATCGGTCAAAAAGCACCTGGAGCTATATCCGGTTGATGGTGTGGCAAAACTGAAACTGAATGTAGAGACAGGTAAAGCCGAACTTCCCATAATCGTAGACAAAGAAAAAGCAAATGCCGCCGGTGTCTCTACCGGCCAGGTCGCACAGTCGTTAAGAACATCTCTTTTTGGAAAGGACATTGCCATGTTCAAGAAAGGGGATAAGAATTACGATGTAGCCCTGAGGTTTGGCAAAGAATTTAGGGGAGATATTGACGCGCTGCTTGATCAGAAGATCATCTTTATGAACAATAGGGGTAAAAAGCTGAGTATACCAATAAGGTCAGTTGTTAGGGCTCCGAAGAAACACATTACATATGGCTCAGTGAAACGGAAGAACATGAAGGATATGATCACAATCACTTCAGGTGTTCTCGAAGGAGCAAACCCAACAGAAATTGTTGAAAAAATGAAGAAAGAACTCAGCCGATTTTTGAACTCAGCCGCGGGAACTGAATTTGCAGGCGATGGGTTCGCAGCAAAATTTACAGGACAAATGGAGCAGCAAGCTAAAGAGATGAGCTTTCTAAGCACCGCACTGCTGATTGCAGTTTTTCTGATATTATTGATTATCGTTACTCAGTTCAATTCCTTCTCAGCGCCGGCAATAATTTTACTTTCGGTGATCCTTAGTTTGACGGGAGTGTTTCTTGGACTCGTTATTTTTCGACAGGATTTTGTTATCATAATGACCATGATCGGCATTATTTCACTGGCTGGAATAGTTGTCAATAATGCGATCGTACTCATCGATTATACGAATTTGTTGCGAAAACAACGAAAAGAACAGCTGGGCCTTGCAGAAACTGAGCAACTCCCGGTCGATGAAGTGAAACAGGCGATCATAAAAGGAGGTCAAACCAGACTCAGGCCGGTTTTGTTAACGGCGATCACTACTATATTGGGGCTTTTTCCTTTAGCAACGGGCCTGAATATAGATTTTGTTTCATGGTTTGCTACCAATGACCCGAAGATTTTTGTCGGAGGTGATAATGTAATATTCTTTGGCCCTATGAGCTGGACCATTATCTATGGTTTGACCTTTGCAACTTTCTTAACACTTGTTGTGGTTCCGGTCACTTATTATCTGCTCTTCAGGTTGAAGCGGTGGGTGTTTAAGTTAGGCGGATGGACCTTAAGAAGCGGGATTTGATCAGATTTTTCCGAGGGGGAAAAATCAATGGTAATTCAGTTTAATTGTTCTTACCTTTGACGCGTCTTGAAAACGCTTATTCAACAATTGGTAGACCATCCGAAGCAGCTTAAAGAGCTTTCGATGGATGAATTGAAAGAGGTTTGCTTGGAGCTCAGGAAAACCATCGTGTCTGTAATGTCGGAGAACCCGGGACATTTTGGCGCAAGCATGGGTGCGGTCGAACTTTCGGTGGCAATACATAGGGTGTTTGACACGCCGTATGACCAGGTGGTATGGGATGTCGGTCATCAAACCTATGCGCACAAGATATTAACCGGACGAAGAAACGAGTTTGAATCGATTCGGGAAAAGGGAGGGATATCAGGTTTTCCCAGCATTAGTGAAAGCGAATTTGATGCCTTTGGTTGTGGCCATTCTTCCACGTCTGTTTCCGCAGCACTGGGAATGGCCGAGGCGAGCGCAATAAAAGGAGAAGCCAGAAGGCATATAGCAATAATTGGGGATGGAGCACTTACCGGCGGTATGGCATTCGAGGCTCTTAATAATGCCGCCATCAGCAAAGCGAACCTGATCATTATCATAAACGACAATGGTATGTCCATTGATCAAAATGTCGGAGCAATTGAAAAACACCTTAGGGAGATAGATCCGCACGAAAACCTGTTTACCGAACTCGGGTTTGAATATAATGGGCCAATTGATGGGCATCAGTTACCGCTGTTAATCGAGGAGCTTTCCAAAAAGAATTATTCAACAGGGATTCATGTAATTCATGTAAAGACAGTCAAAGGGTATGGTTTTGTGCCAGCAGAAAAAGGAGACTTAACAGTTTGGCACGCGCCGGGTAAATTCGATAAAGATACAGGAGAAAGACAAGGAGCTGCTGACCTGCTTCCACCAAAATATCAGGATGTTTTTGGTGAAACATTGATAGAATTGGCCGCGGAGAACAGCAAGATCGTTGGGGTCACACCTGCAATGGCCTCCGGATCAGGGATGACTGAATTTTCAAAAATTTATCCGGATAGATTTTTTGATGTTGGAATTGCCGAGCAGCATGCAGTTACATTTTCAGCGGGACTGGCTCGTAACGGCTTGATACCATTTTGTAATATATATTCAACATTTTTGCAAAGGGGTATTGACCAAGTTATTCACGATGTTGCCCTTCAGAACTTACATGTGATTTTTTGCGTAGATCGTGCAGGACTAGCCGGAAATGATGGAGCAACACACCAGGGAGCTTTTGATCTGGCTTTACTGAGTCCAATCCCAAATCTTACTATACTAGCTCCAATGAACGAGCTACAGCTACGCGATATGCTAGGTTCAGCCGTGAATATGGAAGGGCCTGTTGTTATACGATATCCTAGAGGGCGCGGAGTGTTTTTGGAATGGAAGCAGCCACTAAGGGCAATGCAGGCGGGAAAAGGAAGGGTGCTGCACAGGTCGGGAAAAACAGCGGTCATATCAATTGGCATTGCCGGGAATTTCGTTCGAGAAGTGCGAATAAAAGGCCATGAGTTTTCGCATTACGACATATGCTCTTTGAAACCTATCGATCAGGAGTTGCTTCAAGATGCATTTAGCAATCATGAAATTATTATTACACTTGAAGATGGGGCTGTGAGTGGCGGTTTGGCTTCCGCCGTCTTGGCATGGAAGAATGTCAATGGATTTTCACAAAAAGTTCACGCACTAGGCATTCCGGATCGTTTTATTGGACACGGAAGTCAGGAGCAGCTTTATACAGAATGTGGTTATTACGCGGAGGCATTGGAAGATTTGATCATTCGCCTTTCATCCCCTGAAGCTTAGCAACATACTTCCCAATGATATCGAACTCCAAGTTAACCTGACCTCCAACCTTCAGCTCACAAAAGGTGGTGTTTTCGAACGTGTATGGAATAACACAAACTGAAAACCGGTCAGCTTTACTATCAACAACAGTAAGACTCACTCCATTAACTGAGATTGACCCCTTTTCCACGGTTATGAGAGCGTTATTGTAGTCGTATTCAAAAGTGAATTTCCAACTACCATTAAGCTCATCTATACTAGTGCATCGGGCAACAGTGTCTACATGCCCTTGAACAATGTGCCCATCTAATCGAGCCCCAACAGATGTGCACCTTTCCAGATTGACTTCGTCACCGATTGTTAGTGAGGACAGGGTACTCCTCTGAAGTGTTTCTTCTACTGCCGTTACCGTATACTCAAGAGCCTTAATTTTTACCACGGTTAAGCAAACACCGTTATGAGCCAGGCTCTGATCAATTTTAAGGTCGGATGTTATTGGGGAGTAAAATGTGAAATGAATATTCGTGCCCTCCTTGTCGATCTTTCTAAGAGTAGCCAGCCCCTCTATAATTCCTGTAAACATATCAATTCCCGTTAGTTGTTCCCGTATTGCTGAACAGATGCAGCACACCGGTGAGCTCAATAGGCTCGATCCCGGATAATCGGATCGTATTTACAATGCAGATGAAATAGTATACGCCGTCCGGCACAAGAGCCCCGCTTTCCATGGACCTTCCATCCCACCTGATCATTGGATCGGTTGAAGTAAAAACTACTTGGCCCCACCTGTTAAATATCTGAATGTCAATGTCTTCAACATATTTATAGGGCAGAATAGGGATGAATAAATCATTTTGTCCATCCGAATTTGGTGTGAACACGTTCGGCAGGAAGTAGATCGGGCAATTATCGACACAAACGACATTGCTGCTGTCACTTTCATTCGCATATTGCACGGAGTCGGTGGCAGTAACATAATAACAACCGGCAATAGATCCATTGTTTGAGAATGAAAAGGTGGTGTCAGTTGCAGAATTGACAATGCCAATAGCTGAGAATTCACCGCCGATTACATCTGAATAATACACCGTATACATTGTAACGTCATCAGCACAAGAATTGTTGGGGTTATTCCATATGAGTGTGCTGATTTCATCGGGACAGTCCGGAATGATAGTTAATAATGGGGGGCATGGCGGAGTGAGGTCGGTTGGCGTTTCGCATTTTCTTTGCGACCTGTTCAATAGAGGACTGACAATGCCCGGAACCGAATAGCTCCCCACACTACGAACATAATAACAATACTCAACTCCATTCAGCAAATTGCTGTCGACATATGATTGAGAGGATGTAGTAGCAATAAATACATACGGCCCACCAAATAGATCAGCCCTATATATCTCATAACTACTATTGATCCATGGGACCTGCTCCGTCCAACTTAAAATTACACGATTGTCATTCGGTGCGGTGGATAAATAAACGGATGAGGCATTATTTGTTCCGCCGACCAGAGAGTCGGGCACACCATTGATCGTCGCATATAGCTCAACTCTATAATTGTTGGCATCATCTACAGTGTTGATCCCTGAATGAACAAAGACAGTGTCCGCTAATGAAAGAAAAGCAGAGGGGCCTGTAGTATGAACTAGTGTGCTTGCTGTAGTAAAACCTGTTCCATGATAGACTTTATAGTAATAAGGTCCGGGAATTAATGCAGTATCGAGCTCTGTTGGTTTTGCCCAAATCACCGAGTCTTGACCAGCTGTAGCGTCGGTTATGACAACAGAAACATGTGTAATAATGGGCACATCCTGAATAAGACTTGAGCATACCGAATCACTGGGACAGCTTTCTAACAGACCATTTTCATACAAGCCGGTTATAATATAACAATATTGATTTCCGATATTAAGCCCGGCATCTGTAAAGGTTGTCGTACTGCCATTGGAAACTGTACCTACCAACTCGTAATTATAGGGAGTAAGATCAGGATTGTAGCAACACGGATCGTTTGGAATTGCCAGAGCATTGGAGCTTCTGTATATGTTATATCCATCACAAATGGTCGAGCAGGGGTTCGCGTCCCAAAAAAGAGTGATCGTGTTGCCCAATGGAGCAGCCGTCAAACCCGTTGGAATTGGCGGAAGGACCTTGATGTTCATGGTTTGAGTAGAGGATAGCTCCGGCAGCCCGTTGTCTTCTGCTTTGAAGAACAACTGGTAGTCTGCAAGTCTGACATGCGTGCAATTGGTTGTCCATGAAAAAGTGCTAGTCTGTGGTGCCGGCCCAGTGACAGAACTGAATAAAGCGGGACTGGAAGCTACCGTGAATGGCAGCCCCGAACCTGTTAAAGTTATGTTGTCTCCAAGGTCGGGATCTGTGGCATGAACATCAAATGAAACGTTCGTTCCTGCAATGACACAAGTGTCTTGTATCGGGTCAATAACAGGAGGGGAATTGTCGCATCCGGGTATCACCGTTATTTGGATGTCTCTAATGACATAGCCAATGGCCACACCGTGTCTGTACTCCGTGATCTTTATAGCAATGTTATATTCTCCGATCAAGCCGGGATTGTTCCAGCAAAAATCACCCGAAACCGGGTTTAATGATATTGTACCACCACCCAGTGTGTTCGGATAGGTGTAATTAACACCTAAAAACAGTGGGGAGCAATTCTCATCCAAAGGCACAACTAATTCATAACCTAGGCTGTCCCCGTCAACATCAATTGCTTCAGGGTTATAACAGTAAGCAAAATTCACACAGGCATATTCAGGGCACGGGCAATCGGCAAAAGTGACAGAATTATTTGCGGTACCAATAAAAGGACTTATCACCAGTTGTGATTGGATCGAAAATGCAACGTTGTCTGAGCTTATGCTACCGCCCACATTAATGATCCCATCATTCCTGTTCGGATCACTTACGCAAATTTGATATGTCCCGGACCCTACAAATGTATGATTGATAACATAGATGTTTTTTTGAGCATCATAACCCGCAATTGGAGTTAAAAAAAGTC
This sequence comes from Flavobacteriales bacterium, assembly GCA_014239715.1. The sequence goes on along the minus strand of JAAZYJ010000217.1, from coordinate 4,754 downwards.
TTGGGACAGTATCCATATGTCCGTCTCCAAAGTCTATTTCTAGTTCCGGTCTGTCCGCAGGGCTGGAAGATTTGGTGCACGTGGAAATGGTAAATTCGTAAGTCAATCCGAATAAATGCTTATATGTAATTTCACCCCCTCTATTATGAGTAGAAAGCGCCACAAGAGGCATAAAAAACAAGATCACACTATAAATTTGCTTCATTCGGTTTAGCTACAGCCTAGATTTAAACACAAATTTAGCCATTTTATTTTGTGGGGATACAGTAAAATTCGGACTCTATTCAGAATAGTAAAGGATGAAAACAGTAACTGCGCATAAAAGCATCTGGTTAAATAATTACTTTTATGGCTGAAAAAAGAACGTTATGGTGATTAAAAATGTCAAGAAACCGGGGAAAAATGCAATTCAAATCCATATGATCTCCTCCAAGGATGAGGTTTCCAAATTGAAATTACCTTCCGGATCAAAGTCTAGAGTTGCAAGCAGTATAGCAAAGAAGAAGACGATCAGGATCAATCATGGTGACCAATTTGCGGTTGTGATGCTCCTCTCAGCTAAAACTGACCACGAGAAGACAAGAGAAGAGGGAGCAAAATTGGCTGCGTATTGCAACGAGGAGAAAATACGCAAAGCACATATATCCGGAACTGTAGATCCCTCTCAAGTTCTGGCTTTGGCCGAGGGGATGGCACTTTCAAATTATCAGTTCCTTAAATACTTTACAGACGCAAAAAAGCGGATGAACTCATTGACGGGTATAGAGATAAGTCACCACGACATCAGAAAGGCCCATATAGATGAGCTGAATCAGATAATTGAATCTGTATTCGAGGCAAGGGACCTGGTCAATGAGCCACAATCCTACTTGACAGCCGTTAAACTATCTGAAGAAATAAAAAGGATCGGCAAAGATGTGGGGCTTAAAGTTGAAGTTTTAAATCAGGCGAGGATAAAAGCCCTGAAAATGGGAGGACTACTGGCAGTTAACCAGGGAAGTCTGGCACCGGCAACGTTTTCCATCATAGAATGGTGCCCGGAAGACGCTGTGAATGATCGGCCCTATGTAATTGTTGGAAAGGGAGTCGTATATGATACCGGTGGACTTAGTTTGAAACCAACAGCGAACAGCATGGACATTATGAAGTGTGATATGGCTGGTGCGGCGATGATGACAGGAGTAATGAGAGCAATTGCTGCAAATAAATTGCCAGTTCATGTGCTATGCCTGATACCGGCAACGGATAACCGTCCCGGAGGCGACGCATACGCCCCTGGAGATGTAATTACCATGTATAACGGCAAAACAGTTGAAGTTTTAAATACTGATGCTGAAGGACGCATGATACTGGCTGATGCACTGAGCTATGCCGGCCAATACAATCCTGAGTTGGTGATTGACGGTGCAACGCTAACCGGTGCCGCAGCCAGGGCGATTGGCGATGTGGGTGTTGTTGCAATGGGCAACGCAGATCATGAAGAGTTTGTCCAACTACACGAGGCAGGAGAAAAAGTGTACGAGCGGATCGTACAATTCCCTTTTTGGAAGGAGTATGGGGATCAGATTAAATCAAAAATTGCTGACATCAAGAATTTAGGTGGCCCTGAAGGCGGCGCAATAACAGCCGGAAAGTTTTTAGAATACTTTACCGACTACCCGTACATTCATCTTGATATAGCCGGACCCGCCTGGTTAAAAGAAAATTCTCATTACAGAACACAAGGAGGTTCGGGGGTTGGAGTTCGATTACTCTATAGATTTTTCAAGAACAAATGTGAACTACAAGGAGAATAAGTATGGCCCGCAACATTACAATAGGAGTTACGGTAGGTGACATTAACGGCATTGGGCCTGAGATCATTTTGAATACATTTTCTGATAGTAGAGTTATTAGCAATATAACCCCGGTGATCTATGGTTCTAAAATGATCTTTTCGGAACAAAAGAAGGCCAGTGAAAGGTATGACCTTCAATTCAATTATATCCGGAATGCCGGTGAAGCAGTAAAGAAAAAAGTAAACCTAATTCAGCTCTGGGAAGATGATTTTCAGATGAGTCCTGGGGAATCCACAAAAATAGGCGGCAAATACGCCTTTAAATCGTTGGAAGCCGCGACATCAGACCTCGCTTCCAATAAAATAGATGTCGTGGTAACCGCCCCTATCAATAAGGAAAATATTCAGTCGGAAAAATTTGATTTTCCAGGGCACACGGAATATTTAGCAGCCCTTTCCAATGTTGACGATGCGCTGATGTTAATGTGCAGCGAGGGGCTGAGAATAGGGGTGGTAACAGGACATGTTCCTTTAAAATTAGTCCCAGCTGGTTTGAGCGAAGAAATTGTTTTAAAAAAGATCGTTCAAATGAATAATTCTTTGCAAAAGGACTTCATGATCAACAAACCTAAGATCGCGGTATTAGGACTAAATCCTCACGCAGGAGAAGGAGGAGTACTCGGCAATGAAGAAATGGAGATCATAACGCCAGCGATAAAAAAAGCACATGGATCGGGAATTATGGCATATGGCCCATACGCGGCTGACGGATTTTTTGGCAGCTCAAATTTTCGTGAATTTGATGGTATTCTTGCGATGTATAATGATCAGGGGCTGATCCCGTTCAAGGCGCTGACCTTTGGTTCTGGTGTAAACTTTACCGCGGGGCTACCTGTGGTTAGAACGTCTCCGGATCATGGTACCGCATTTGATCTGGTTGGAAAGAACAAGGCCTCGGCATCATCGTTTAGAAACGCCCTTTATTTGGCTAGAGAAATCTACTTAAACCGAGCGCTACACAAGGAGATTAACTCAAATCCATTGCCTGCTACGAATGAAGCGCGTTAAAAGAATGAGAAAAGACCTTTTGTTAAATCAGTGAATTAATTATCTTTGCCGTCCTTTAAATTGAATTGGTGAGTCAAGAGCACTATAAGATTCCCTTTGCAGGGTTGAAGCCCGGAGTACACGAATTCATTTTTGAGGTAACGGAAACGTTCTTTGAATTTTATGAATATTCAGAAATTGAAAAGGCAGATTGTCATATAAAATTGACAATGGAGAAGCAAAGTACCATGCTTCTATTAACTTTTGAAGTTGCTGGTACGGTCGAGCTTCCTTGTGATAGATGTTCTGAGGTGTTGGACATATCACTGAATGGCGAATATGGAATGATTGCTAAGTTTTCAGATGTTGAAACTCAGAATACAGAAGAGATCATTTATCTGCCGATTTCAGAATATCAGATTGATGTTCGTGAGTTCATTTACGAGTTCATTCAACTATCGGTGCCGATAAGAAAGGTGCACAAAGAGGGAGAATGCGATGAAGAAATGATCGAAAGCCTGGAGGAGTACTTAATTTCAGAAAATTCAAACGAACAAGATTCAAGTAACATTACCGAAGGTGATCCCAGATGGGAAGCACTTAAAAAATTGACAAAAGAAAAATAAAAAAGAGATAAGATGGCACATCCTAAACGGAAACAGTCTAAGACGAGAAGAGACAAAAGGAGAACCCATTATAAGGCGGAAAGTCAGCAAATAGCGACATGTCCAACTACTGGGGAAGCACATTTGTATCACCGTGCATATTGGTCAGAAGGAAAGCTGTATTATAAGGGTAAGGTAGTAATGGAAAAAGATACATCACTTTAATTTTAAGTGACGTAATTTTTTATAACATTAAATACTCGTAGCTTTCAACCGTGAAAATCGGTTTAGACATAATGGGAGGCGATTTCGCTCCCGAATCTACAGTTCTAGGCGCCATTCAGGCATTAGCTGAACTGGAAGAAGATGACACCCTGGTACTCATCGGGGATGAGGTAAAAATCAAAGATATCTTGGATAAAGAGCATCAATCCCACGATGCGTTTGAATTTGTTCCGACTAGTCAGGTGATCGAAATGGAAGAACACCCTGCACGAGCGTTCTCGAGAAAATCAGACTCCAGTATTGCTGTAGGGTTTGATATGCTGAAGTCAGGTAAATTGGATGCTTTTTCAAGTGCAGGAAACTCTGGCGCTATGTTGGTTGGTTCAATGCACATTGTGAGATCAGTTCCTGGTGTGATCAGACCGTCAATAGCATCGGACCTGCCAAAAGAAGATGGTGGCAGGGGAATCATCTTGGATGTTGGGATCAATGCTGACTGTAAACCCGATGTGCTTTATCAGTTTGCAGTAATAGGATCGTTGTATGCGGAACACGTCTTGGATATAGAAAATCCCAAAGTAGCATTACTCAATATTGGCGAAGAAAAGGAAAAAGGCAATTTGTTGACGCAGGCAACTTACCGCCTAATGGACGAAACCAAGGAATTCAATTTTGTTGGGAACGTGGAGGGAAGAGATTTGTTTGACAATTCTGCCGATGTTGTTGTGTGTGATGGATTCACTGGAAATGTAGTCCTGAAAGAAGCAGAAGCGTTTTTTAAATTGTTGAGCAAAAGAGGTCTTATTGATGATTATTTTAGCCGGTTCAATTATGAAAATTATGGAGGAACTCCTGTACTTGGGGTAAACTCGAATGTGTTGATTGGACATGGAATTTCTAGCCCGAAAGCAATAAAAAATATGATATTAGCTTCAAAAACCGTTACTTTGGCCAAACTACCAAGGAAAATTAAAGAAGCGTTTAACTAGATGACTAAAGTAACAGCGGCCATTACAGCATTGGATGGATATGTACCGGAAAATGTGCTTTCAAACGCCGATCTTGAGAAAATTGTGGACACCAACGATGAGTGGATCACC